>NZ_JBBMQI010000003.1:0-278292 GCF_038899935.1 Pacificibacter sp. AS14 | reverse complement strand
ACAACTGACGTGACAGGCACTGTTGTTCTTCCTGAGGGCACAGAAATGGTCATGCCAGGCGACAACTTGAAGTTCACCGTTGAACTCATCGCCCCAATCGCGATGGAAGACGGTCTTCGCTTTGCGATCCGCGAAGGCGGCCGCACAGTTGGCTCCGGTGTTGTGTCTAAAATCATCGAGTAATTTACTCTTCGAATGATCTACACAAAGAGCCGCCCTTCGGGGCGGCTCTTTTCATTTGAGGCTTAGGTCGAGCTGGATGATGTTGATCAAAGTCGCCACAAATCTTTGTCCGAAATGGCCCAAATGATGCAGGTCTCAGGCCACTGATCGTCTACCCTGTCTGACTCATTTCACATTTTCACACCAAGGGTATTGCCACACAGCATTTCGCGCTGTATTGGGCGTGAATTCGTATCTAACGAAGTCTACGGGTGAGATTCGTCTCGCCCTTTTTCGAGTTCGATGTGGGGATCGCAATGGTGCGGTTTCGACCTCTCAATTCGTGAAGCCGCGAAAGGCTATATTATGCAATCGCAAAATATTCGCATTCGGCTGAAGGCATTCGATTTCCGCGTTCTTGACGCATCTACACAGGAAATCGTGAGCACTGCTAAGCGCACCGGCGCTCAAGTACGTGGCCCGATCCCACTGCCAACCAAAATCGAAAAATTCACTGTTCTTCGTGGTCCACACGTCGACAAGAAATCCCGCGATCAGTTTGAGATCCGTACGCACAAGCGTCTTCTCGACATCGTAGACCCAACACCACAGACTGTGGACGCGCTGATGAAGCTCGACCTCGCTGCCGGCGTTGACGTCGAAATCAAAGTATAAGGGGGCAATTGAATATGTTGCGCTCTGGTATTATCGCGAAAAAAGTGGGCATGACCCGCTTGTTCATGGAAGACGGCAAACAGATCCCTGTAACCGTCCTTCAACTCGAAAACTTGCAAGTTGTTGCGCAGCGCACATCTGAGAAGCACGGCTACACAGCTGTTCAACTCGGTTGCGGCAATGCAAAAGCAAAACGCACATCCCAAGCTATGCGTGGCGTTTTCGCCGCTGCGAATGTTGCGCCAAAACGCAAAATCGCAGAATTCCGCGTAGACGAAGCGAACCTCATCGCTGTTGGTGAAGAAATCTCAGCTGAGCATTACTTCGAAGGCCAATACGTTGACGTTGCCGGTACATCTATCGGTAAAGGCTTCCAAGGTGCGATGAAGCGTCACAACTTTGGCGGTTTGCGTGCGACACACGGTGTGTCTATCTCTCACCGTTCGCACGGTTCAACCGGTCAGTGTCAAGATCCAGGTAAAGTTTTCAAAGGTAAGAAAATGGCTGGTCACATGGGCGCTGCTCGTGTCACGACACAAAACCTTCAGGTTGTCCGCACAGACGCTGACCGTGGCTTGATCATGGTCAAAGGCGCTGTTCCTGGCTCCAAAGGTGGTTGGGTCACCGTCAAAGACGCTGTGAAAAAGCCGTTCCCTGAGAACGCGCCACTTCCAGCTGCTCTGAAATCTGCTGTTGTAGAAGCTCCGGCTGAAGCACCTGCTGAAGGAGGTGAAGCATGAAACTTGACGTAATCAAACTTGACGGCGAAAAAGCTGGCACATTGGATCTCGACGAAGCACTTTTCGGTCTTGAACCACGTGCAGACATTCTTCACCGTGTGGTTCGCTGGCAGCGCAACAAAGCGCAAGCTGGTACACACAAGGTAAAGACACGCTCAGAAGTTAGCTACTCCACGAAGAAGATCTACCGCCAAAAAGGCACCGGTGGCGCTCGTCATGGTTCCCGTAAAGCGCCGATCTTCCGTAAAGGTGGTATCTACAAGGGTCCTACACCGCGGTCTCACGCTCACGAGCTTACGAAGAAATTCCGTAAACTTGGCCTGAAACACGCGCTCTCCGCGAAAGCTGGAGCAGGTAACCTCGTAATCCTCGACGACGCCAAATTGGCTGGCGCGAAGACTGCGATGCTTGCAAAAGCCGTCAAAGAGCAGGGCTGGAAACGCGTCCTCATCATTGATGGTGCAGAAATCGACACAAACCTCAAAGCCGCAGCTGCGAACTTGACCGGTGTTGATATCTTGCCAACTATGGGCGCCAACGTATACGACATCCTGAAGCGTGACACACTCGTGCTCACCAAATCAGCTGTCGAAGCTCTGGAGGCTCGCCTCAAATGACCACTAAAGCAGATATGTACGACGTAATTCGTAAGCCTATCATCACTGAGAAAGCCACTATGGCATCTGAGAATGGTGCGGTTGTGTTCGAAGTTGCGATCGACTCTAACAAACCACAAATCAAAGAAGCCGTCGAAACGCTCTTTGGTGTGAAAGTTAAAGCCGTGAACACATCGATCACAAAAGGTAAAGCAAAACGCTTCCGCGGGATGCTCGGCAAACGTAAAGACGTTAAAAAAGCCTACGTGACACTTGAAGAAGGCAACTCCATCGACGTGTCCACTGGTCTCTAAGTTCGATCCGAACTGGAACTGGTTAGAAATTGAAAAGCCCTCCGAGCAATCGGGGGGCTTTTTGTTTTGGCGTTAAGTTGACAGGTGTTTTGCGATGTAGGTCTCAATGTACTTAAAAACCAAAGCAGCGCCTTCGTCTGTTTCAAGCAGGTCGATCGGCCTCTTGTTTTGCAGATACTCGCTCTGCTCATGGGCCCAACGTAACGTTTGTCCCTCTGTTTTCTTAACGAGTTTTGATAATTCTATCATCTTCTCTACATGATGAGGTTTTCGATACCACGATTTGGGCTTTTTGCTATGTCGCCGAGCTCCGCTGATTGTATACGGCAATTGAGAACTGTGCAGCTCTTCATCGGTAATGTAAGTCCGTGTCCAGTCCGCCAAATCGCTTAAGTCTCGGTTTGCAAGGCGTTCAACGTTTCCGCTTTTAGCGTGCTTCCGAGTAGGGATGACAAGGCCTCTGACAATATTTGGTTTGCGGTCTTTGATCATTTGAAGTGCAGGAGCTAAGTCGGTGTCGTTTGTGACTAATATGATTTGGTCGACGTCACCTGATATTGCGTCATCGTACATCTGCAATGCGATATTCACATCAGATTGCTTTTCTTCTAGCTTCCAGACTTGAACTTTGGCGCAGTCTCTGGGGAGACGGTTAGGTTGGCTTTCGTCAACTAGAAATTGATTGGACTTAAATTTGGAGTAGCTACCTAATATTATTTCTATTTTGTTGCCGCAGTGTTTTGCTAGAGCATTATGGTAAGTTGCTTGTGAGGATACTGAATCTTCGGCTCGTGCGGCACTGTCAATGATCTTTGCTGTGAAGTACTTGAGTGCACTCGCGTCAGTTAAGCGCATTTTACTCGGTGGTAGGCTTTGATTTGGTTGATATAAAATCGTTGGTAGTATGTGTTTTTCAAATAATGCTGGAACATCTAGCCATTTAAACGGTGTCCCGCGTAGGCAGCCGTAATAGAAGTTATACCCATCTATATAAATACGGGTTCGAAGTTCGGCCATAATTGCCTCCCGAATGCAAAAAAACCGGCTTGCGCCGGCTTTTTATCCCAACCCCTATGAGTTCAAGCCTCGCTAGGTGAAGGGTTAGTTGTTACCTCTAACTACCTCTTCCAACCGGCTATTGTCAACAAAAATTTGACCGCGAAACTAAGTGGATCGATCGATTCTAAGTTCTTTAGTGGGTTTAAGTGTTTATATCAGATTCTATAAAGATAGTTGAAGAGAGCGTAAAACCCCACTCCCCACTAGACACCCTACACCCCCTCTGATACTTCCCAGCAATCTTGTGGCTATAGATTCGTTCTATGGCCTCTCGATATTTGAATTTGGGCACCTACGGGGGCCTACACACAGACCTTCAGGGCAACCTGAGCACAAGGTCACAAAGCAAACGGAAGACAGAAACTATGGCACTAAAGTCGTATAAACCAACGACGCCTGGCCAGCGCGGGCTGGTTCTGATCGACCGTTCGGAGCTTTGGAAAGGACGTCCAGTTAAATCTCTCACTGAGGGTTTGACGAAAAAGGGCGGCCGGAACAACACCGGACGGATCACGATGCGTCGCATCGGCGGGGGCGCTAAGCGTCTTTACCGCATCGTCGATTTCAAGCGTAATAAATTTGATGTTCCTGCGATTGTTGAACGGATCGAATATGACCCGAACCGCACCGCGTTCATCGCACTGATCAAATACGAAGACGGCGAGCAAAACTACATCATCGCTCCTCAGCGTCTTGCAGTTGGTGACACAGTCATCGCATCTGCTAAAGCTGACGTGAAGCCTGGTAACGCTATGCCGTTCTCCGGTCTCCCAATCGGTACCATCGTACACAACGTTGAGATGAAACAGGGCAAAGGCGGCCAGATCGCTCGTGCTGCTGGGACATACGCTCAGTTCGTTGGTCGTGACGGTGGCTACGCTCAGATTCGCCTTTCTTCGGGTGAGTTGCGCATGGTTCGTCAAGAATGCATGGCAACGGTTGGCGCAGTTTCCAACCCTGACAACTCGAACCAAAACCTTGGGAAAGCCGGCCGTAACCGCCACAAGGGCATCCGCCCATCCGTACGTGGTGTTGTTATGAACCCGATCGATCACCCGCACGGTGGTGGTGAAGGTCGTACGTCAGGTGGTCGTCACCCAGTGACACCTTGGGGTAAGCCGACTAAAGGCGCGAAAACGCGTAAAAACAAAGGGAGCGATAAACTTATCATCCGTTCCCGTCATGCTCGGAAGAAGGGTCGCTAGAATATGGCACGTTCTGTCTGGAAAGGCCCATTTGTGGACGCTTACGTCCTCAAGAAAGCCGAGAAAGCTCGTGAGTCTGGTCGTAATGAGGTCATCAAGATCTGGTCACGCCGCTCAACAATTTTGCCTCAGTTCGTTGGTCTCACCTTTGGTGTGTACAACGGCCGCAAGCACATTCCTGTAAACGTCACAGAAGACATGATTGGTCAAAAGTTTGGTGAGTATTCACCAACACGTACCTACTACGGTCACTCTGCAGACAAAAAAGCGAAACGGAAATAAGTCATGGGTAAGGTATCAAATCCCCGCCGCGTGGCCGACAACGAAGCAATGGCGAAAACGCGCATGCTCCGTACGTCTCCGCAAAAGCTCAACCTCGTTGCTCAGATGATCCGCGGTAAGAAAGTCGACAAGGCCCTCACGGACCTGACGTTTTCTAACAAGCGTATCGCAGCAGACGTGAAGAAATGTCTTCAGTCCGCAATTGCCAACGCCGAAAACAACCACAACCTTGACGTCGACGAACTCGTCGTTGCTGAGGCTTGGGTTGGTAAAAACTTGACTATGAAACGTGGTCGTCCACGTGCACGTGGTCGCTTCGGCAAGATCTTGAAGCCATTCGCCGAAATCACCATTTTGGTGCGTCAGAATGAGGAGCAAAGCTAATGGGTCATAAAGTCAATCCAATCGGCATGCGTCTGCAGATCAACCGCACCTGGGACAGCCGCTGGTACGCAGAATCCAAAGACTTTGGTAATCTTCTTCTGGAAGACATCAAAATCCGCGAATTCGTTAAAGAAGAGTGCAAGCAAGCTGGTATCTCTCGCGTGATCATCGAACGTCCACACAAGAAATGCCGTGTGACTATTCACACTGCACGTCCTGGTGTGATCATCGGTAAAAAAGGCGCAGACATCGAAACACTTCGCAAGAAGATCGCTTCCATGACTGACTCTGAATTGCACCTCAACATCGTTGAAGTTCGCAAGCCAGATCTTGATGCTGCTCTCGTTGCTGAGTCTATCGCTCAACAGCTGGAACGTCGTGTTTCTTTCCGTCGCGCTATGAAGCGTTCGGTTCAGAACACAATGCGTCAGGGTGCTCTTGGTATCCGTGTAAACGTTGCTGGCCGTCTTGGCGGCGCGGAAATCGCGCGTACTGAATGGTACCGCGAAGGTCGCGTTCCGTTGCACACTTTGCGTGCGGACATCGATTACGCAGCTTTCGAAGCTATGACTGCTTACGGCATCATCGGCATCAAAGTTTGGATCTTCAAAGGCGAGATCATGGAACACGATCCACAAGCACGTGATCGTCGTCTCGAAGAAGCCCAACAAGGTCCGGCGCCCCGTGGCGACCGCGGCCGTCGCTAAGGAGATCTGATAAATGCTTCAGCCAAAGCGTACGAAATTTCGCAAGATGCACAAAGGCAGCATCAAAGGTCTCGCCAAAGGCGGATCTGATCTGAACTTCGGCACTTACGGTCTTAAGGCTCTCGAGCCTGAGCGCGTAACTGCTCGTCAGATCGAAGCTGCTCGTCGTGCAATGACACGCCACATGAAACGCCAAGGCCGCGTTTGGATCCGCATCTTCCCAGATGTACCGGTAACATCCAAACCGACCGAAGTTCGTATGGGTAAAGGTAAAGGCTCTGTTGATTATTGGGCATGCAAGGTCAAACCTGGCCGCGTTATGTTCGAAATCGACGGCGTTGGTGAAGACGTTGCACGTGAGGCCCTGCGCCTTGCTGCAATGAAATTGCCTGTCAAAACCCGCACCGTGGTGCGCGAAGACTGGTAAACGTCGACGGTGCCTTCGGGCGCTCTTGACCACCAAGTCGAACGAAATAAAAACCCCCGTCGAACAATCGGCGGGGGTTTATTGCTTTTTGTTCCGGTTTCTAAGAAACATGTTTGATGAAATATCTATGCTTGGACCAAAATCAATGGAGCGCTTTGGATGCTGCTCGTCATGACCCCGTGAAGTATAGGGAAACGTTTGAAGTTCTTAGAGTGATTTCAAACAATGTGGCGAATGGGACCTTGATTGTACCTATCCTGGCTGGAAACATCTTTGAAACGGGTAAGATTTCTGATGAGCAAACCAAACGCGCTCGACTTTGTTTGATGAATACACTCAGCTGCGGTCACTTTTTGGTCGGAGCTGATCTGAGGCGACATATCGAAATCTGCGATGTCCTTGCTCGAGAATTTGGAGCTATCGTTCCAGACCGAGAAATTGATTGGTTCATTACGCGAAAATTTTGGGAGGCGACGTCGGTGCTCTCTTTAGATCTTTCTGAGGGAATTCATCAGCTGACAGAGCTTTGTCCGGAAATGATGTTCTTTTCCTATATGTGTGATTTGCCTTCAGATACGCGTTCTGCTGCTTATGCTGAGTATGAAGCTGGGGCGCAAAATCTGTTGTTTGAAATTCAGAAGCGTCGAGCGAAGGCCCATTCTCAAAGTCTTTCGATGAGGCGAAAAATTTTGAGTGTTCAGTTGTGGATGGATGCGCAAGACGCATTTTGGAAGGCTATCGACCGCCTTAAAATACCTAGTGAAAGATTTAAGGAGGCAAGCAGCACAGTAATGAAAAATTTAATTCGTGACGTGCCTTCCTTATTTGTGGAGAGAGAATTGTCGTTGTGCATCGAAGCAGAAGAGACAACTTTGAACAGTCATGATTTGGTTGATATGCAATTTTTCACGGGGGCTATTGCGTATATGGATATTGTCGTAGCGGAAAAAGGCTTTGTGAATAGAGCCATGCAATGCAAGCTGGACGAAAAATTTAACACACGTATGATTTCAAATTTGCACGACCTTCCTGCAGTTCTCAATGAGGTTGATGAATAGGCGCAATCGGGTTTTGCTTTGCCAAATTGGCCAAGTGTTTTACATATTTGCACGGTTTTACCTGTTATCGCTTTACATGTTTTAAACAAACCTAAGCTAATTGCGTGCTCAACAACCGAGCAGTTCGCAAGGCGAGCGTGACCGTGGTTCAGCGATTTTCCCACCGAGACTTGATCCCACGCGCCACACAGGTCATATCTAACGGCAACTTACCCCAATAAGGCCCCCCCAATGCGCGCGCAGATTGCAGATATTCTCGACCGGTCTTTGACCCAAAATATCATCATGGGCGTGATCTTGTTCAATGCTGTGATTTTGGGGTTAGAAACCTCTGATGCCGTTATGGCGCGGGCAGGTGGGCTGATCCACGCCTTGGACGTGACCTGTCTCGCCATCTTTGTGATCGAAATTATCGCCAAAATCTATGCGCGTCGTTTGGCCTTTTTCAAATCCGGCTGGGGCCTGTTCGATTTGGTCATCGTTGGCATCTCGCTTTTGCCCTTTGCTCAAGGTCTGGCCGTGCTGCGCGCTCTGCGTATTTTTCGCTTGCTGCGGGTCATCTCTGTGGTGCCGTCTTTGCGCCGCGTGGTCGAAGCCTTTATTATGGCTTTGCCCGGCATGGCCTCGGTGTTTTTCCTGACTGGGATCATTTTCTACATCGGGTCCGTGATGGCGACCAAACTTTACGGCGAGACCTTCCCCGAATGGTTCGGCACGTTAGGCAGCTCGCTCTATTCATTGTTCCAAGTTATGACGCTGGAAAGCTGGTCCATGGGCATCGTGCGCCCTGTGATGGATGTGCACCCGAACGCTTGGCTGTTCTTTATCCCGTTCATTTTGGTCACAGCTTTCGCGGTGATGAACCTCGTCGTTGGTCTGATCGTCAACTCCATGCAAGACGCCCACGCCGAAGAAGCCAATGCCTCGACACAAGATCACCGAGACGAGTTGATGGCGCGTCTGGATCGGATTGAGAAGGCTTTGGGGGCAAGGACTGCCGGGCGTTAGCGAGCAACCTATTCACGCATCGTTAATGTATTTTAGTCCATCGATAAGTGGAGCGATCATCGAATTTGGTAATTCATTAAGTTTTGTGTACTTTAATCCGCCTTGACGAAGTTCAGTCTTAGGGAGAGCAAAAGCGCCCTTGTCCAGCAAGTGGTGGCGTCTCAAATACATCTTAATATTGCTTGTTTCTGGGAAACGTCGTGCAGATCGCATCAAAGTTGCTTCACCGATGACTTCGCCATGAAATTCTATCCAAGCATGTCCGTCCCAGACGACGCCTGTTTTGGGCCTTCTTGGAAAGGGTTTTTTGTATTGAAAGGCTTTGATGCCATCACAAGACAACGATCCCAGTGCAACACAAAGTGCAATTCCATCCTTCGCTAGCTCCGAAGATATTAACGAACAAACGCTCACACATTGATTGTCAATATACCTGTAGGATTTAAGTACTTCAGTTGAAATTTCTAAGAAGCGCTTGGCTGCGGAATCAAAATCCATCAACACTTCACCCCCAATTATAATTAAAGCTCACAGAAATACGGTGCTCTTCGGACATGTTCATCGGCACCTCGTGGCGCAGCCAGCTTTCCCACAAAAGCACATCACCGACTTCTGGTTTTACGTAAACGAAGCTCTTCATCTCTTCGCGGGCGTCTTTGATACGTGGCGGAGCGGCCATCATCATCGCATGGCGGGGGTCTTCGAGTTTGAGCGCAGAGGCGCCTTCGGGCATGGCCACGTAAGTGGTGCCAGAGATCACAGAATGCGGGTGGATATGTGCTGAATGCGCGCCGCCTTCGGGCAGTATGTTGATCCACAGGTCTTCCAACACCAGTTTGCGATCATCTAAATCGAATTGCAGATCGGCTGCAAAGGCGGCGACATGTTGATCAAGACTGTCTGTGATGTCTTTGAAGATCGGAAAGCGCCACGCAAGGTCGGTCAAAGACGCGTAGCTGGTATAGCCCGCAAAATCATTGGCCTCACACCAATCTTGGCCCGCCTCGTCATCCTCGGCTATCGACAGGCAAGAGTTTTCCAACTCGTCCGCATCCACAGGCGTGCCAAATTCACGAAGGGCCGCGCGGTACAGGCGGGTGACGAACAGAGATGAGATGTTGGACATGATGTGTTCCTCAAAATTGGGGATGCCAAAGGCATTTTCTCACATCGCATGTGTGTGAAAAAAGTGCAATCATGGGGTGTAAACTTGGCACAGGCCCCTATGTTAGAACTAATCTAATTCGGCTCTCAAAGGGCTCTTCGAAAGGACGTAATGTAATGAACAACGACACGACATTGAAAAATCTCAATACGGCGTTTCAACTGGAATTGACTGCAGCGCATCAGTATCAGCTTCATGCGCATGTTCTCGACGATTGGGGGTTGGATAAGCTGGCCGAAAAAATGCGCGAAGAATTTGCAGAAGAGACCGAACACTCGAATCTATTCCTTGAGCGGCTGTTCGAACTTGGCGGCACGCCAGAGGTAGCGTTTGCTTCGACACCAAAGATTGCGGCCTCGTTGAAAGATATGTTCAACATGGACTTGGTTGATGAACGTGCAGCAGCCGAGTTCTACACTAAAGCGGCCAAAACGGCCTATGACGCTGGCGATCTGAAATCAAAGGCGCTTTTTGAATCTATCGCGATTGACGAAGTTGGCCATAAAAGCTGGCTGGAACTACAGCTCAGCTTGCTGGAGCGTATAGGCGAACAAAACTACGCGTCCAAATATGTGTCTGCAGGCGTGTCTGAACAAGAGTGATCGGCCGAGTGGTGTGAAGCGCAAACCCCGTCCTATGTGGCGGGGTTTTGAATATATGCGGGTTGGTCGTAGACCCGCTATGCTGCGCTTGGTGAGCGAGGCCTAAGTTCAAAGCTTTCGCTTGCTATGGCGTTGCATCCCCCCTATAGAAGCACATCGCTCGAACCCCGTCAGGGGATTCGTGTGTTTTGACATTACCCACCAGATCCTGGGTGACCCTAACGGGGGCCCACTGGTGCTTAGGAAAAGGATAAGGCTATGAACGCCGACGAACTGCGCGCCAAAACGCCAGACCAGCTTCGCGAAGAGCTGGCAAATAACAAAAAAGAGTCTTTCAACCTGCGCTTTCAACAAGCAACTGGTCAGCTCGAAAACACCGTTCAAATCCGTAAAGCGCGCCGTGCAGCTGCACGTGTGAAAACGATTTTGAACGAAAAAGCCGCAGCTGCGGCTGAGTAAGAGGAGCTGAGACTATGCCAAAACGTATCCTTTCTGGTGTTGTGACATCTAACCAAAACGAGCAAACAATCACTGTTTCCGTTGAGCGTCGCTTCAAGCACCCAGTTCTGAAAAAGACCATTCGTAAGTCCAAAAAATACCGGGCACACGATGAGACAAACCAATTCAACGTAGGTGATCTTGTTCGTATTCAAGAATGCGCACCTAAGTCGAAAACCAAGCGTTGGGAAGCTCTCGTATAAGCGATCGATTTTAACGCAAGTTGAAATCGGTTGTGCGGGAATAACTCAGCATAATCGAAACCCTGGGGATCCACGCCGCTGCAGGCAGCCCCAAAGGTCGGGAGAAACCACATGATCCAGATGCAGACCAATCTGGATGTAGCTGACAACAGCGGCGCTCGCCGTGTTCAGTGCATCAAGGTTCTCGGCGGTTCACACCGTCGTTACGCGTCAGTGGGTGACATCATCGTTGTATCGGTGAAAGAAGCCATTCCACGCGGCCGTGTGAAAAAAGGGGACGTGCGTAAAGCCGTCGTCGTTCGCACAGCAAAACAAGTTCGTCGTGAAGACGGCACAGCAATCAAATTTGACAGCAACGCTGCTGTGATTTTGAACAACAGCAATGAGCCAGTAGGTACACGTATCTTTGGCCCAGTTGTTCGCGAATTGCGTGCGAAAAACTTTATGAAGATCATCTCACTTGCGCCGGAGGTGCTGTAATGGCTGCTAAACTCCGCAAAGGTGACAAGGTCATCGTTCTCGCTGGTAAAGACAAAGGCAAACAGGGCGAAATCGCTTCTGTGAACCCGTCTAAAGGCAAAGCTGTGATTGAAGGCGTTAACGTCTACTTGCGTCACACAAAAGCGTCCCAAGGCGACCAAGGCGGCAAAACACCGGTATCTATGCCAGTTGATTTGTCCAACCTTGCGATCCTCGACGCCAACGGCAAAGCGACACGTGTTGGCTTCCGCATGGAAGAAGACAAAAAAGTGCGCTTCGCTAAGTCCACAGGAGACGTGATCTGATGCTTGATACTGCAAATTACACACCACGTCTTAAGACTGTGTACGCGGATGTTGTTCGTCCAGCCATGAAAGAAGAATTTGGCTACAAGAACGACATGCAAATTCCACGTCTGGACAAAATCGTTCTCAACATCGGTTGTGGCGCTGCAGCTGTTCGTGATTCCAAAAAAGCAAAATCTGCTCAGGAAGATCTGACACTCATCGCTGGTCAAAAGGCTTTGACTACGATCGCTAAGAAATCCATCGCTGGTTTCCGCGTTCGTGAAGACATGCCTCTTGGTGCGAAAGTTACTCTTCGCGGCGAAAAGATGTACGAATTCCTCGATCGTCTGATCACGATTGCTATGCCACGTATCCGCGACTTCCGCGGCGTATCTGGCAAATCCTTTGACGGCCGTGGCAACTACGCCATGGGTCTTAAAGAGCACATCGTCTTCCCTGAAATCGACTTTGATAAAGTTGATGAAAACTGGGGTATGGACATCGTAATCGCAACCACTGCGAAAACTGACGCAGAAGCTAAGGCAATGTTGAAAGCTTTCAACATGCCTTTCAACAGCTGATCGCGAGGAGTTAGAGAACATGGCTAAGAAATCCATGATCGCACGTGAGCGTAAACGCGAGAAATTGGTAGCAAAATACGCTACCAAACGCGCCGCTCTCAAAGAGATCATTTATGACCAAGAGAAGCCCATGGAAGAGCGTTTTCGCGCAACCATGAAGCTTGCTGAATTGCCGCGCAACAGCTCGGCTGTCCGTCTTCACAACCGCTGTCAGCTGACTGGCCGTCCTCACGCTTACTACCGTAAGCTCAAGGTCAGCCGTATCATGCTGCGGGAACTTGGCTCATTCGGCCAAATCCCTGGCCTCGTGAAATCAAGCTGGTAAGGAGAGCATAATATGAACGATCCTATCGGCGATATGCTCACACGTATCCGTAACTCTCAAATGCGCGGTAAATCCGTAGTCTCTACACCGGCGTCAAAGCTGCGTGCATGGGTCTTGGACGTGCTTGCAGACGAAGGCTACATCCGTGGCTACGAAAAAGGCACAAACGAAGTTGGTCACCCAACTCTCGAAATCAGCCTGAAATACTTCGAAGGCACTCCTGTTATTCGCGAAGTGAAACGGGTTTCAAAACCTGGTCGTCGCGTATACCTCGGTGTCAAAGACATCCCAACTGTCCGTCAGGGCCTGGGCTTGTCAATTGTCTCCACACCTAAAGGTGTGATGTCTGATGCAAACGCTCGTGCCAACAATGTTGGCGGCGAAGTGCTTTGCACAGTCTTCTAAGGAGGGTCTGATGTCTCGTATTGGTAAAAAACCGGTCGAGCTGCCCAGCGGCGTTACTGCCTCTGTTTCAGGTCAGACCATCGAAGTGAAGGGGCCAAAAGCCACTCACGCATTCACTGCAACCGACGATGTGACAATCACTGTCGACGGCAACGTGATCACAGTGACACCACGTGGTAAATCCAAACGTGCGCGTCAACAGTGGGGCATGTCCCGCACTGTTATCGCAAACTTGGTAACAGGTGTTTCTACAGGCTTCAAAAAAGAGCTTGAGATCAACGGTGTTGGTTACCGCGCAACTATGCAAGGTAACGTGCTCAAACTCGCTTTGGGTTATTCACATGACGTCCTCTTCGAAGTTCCTGCTGGCGTCACCGTCACAGCTCCGAAGCAGACTGAAATCGTTGTTGAAGGTACAGACGCACAACTCGTTGGCCAAGTCGCGGCAAATATTCGCGAATGGCGGAAACCAGAGCCCTACAAAGGCAAAGGTATCAAATACAAAGACGAGTATATCTTCCGCAAAGAAGGTAAGAAGAAGTAAGGACGTAGATCATGGCAAACAGCAAAAGAGACCTGTTCTTGAAGCGCCGCCTGCGCGTCCGGAACAAACTTCGCAAGATGGCAAACGGACGTGCGCGTCTGTCTATCCATCGTTCGAACAAGAACATCAGCGTTCAGTTGATCGACGACGTAAAAGGCGTGACTCTCGCGTCTGCTTCTACACTCGAGAAAGATCTCGGCGTAGTCGGCAAAAACAACGTCGAAGCAGCGACAAAAGTCGGTGCAGCGATCGCAGAGCGTGCGAAAAAAGCCGGTGTGGAAGTATGTTACTTCGACCGTGGCGGTTTTCTCTTTCACGGTAAAGTTAAGGCCCTGGCCGAAGCTGCACGTGAAGGTGGCTTGAAGTTCTAAAAACTTGTGGAGGGCGCCCGATCTTAGGGTTGGCGGCCTCCCGATGATCCAGGAAAAGCGTGGGACCTCGCGTCTCACGTTTTTCACTTGGATTGATAACATTGGCGCCTCGCGCCACCTATGTAAAGGAATGCCCAATGGCAGATAATAACCGCGGGAATAACCGTCGCGATCGCGATGAGAACCCCGAATTCGCAGATCGCCTTGTCGCGATCAACCGTGTGTCTAAAACAGTTAAAGGTGGTAAGCGTTTTGGCTTTGCTGCTCTTGTTGTTGTTGGCGACCAAAAAGGCCGCGTAGGCTTCGGTAAAGGTAAAGCGAAAGAGGTCCCTGAGGCCATCCGCAAAGCCACCGAGCAAGCGAAACGCCAAATGATCCGTGTACCTTTGAAAGAAGGCCGCACATTGCACCACGACGTCGAAGGACGTCACGGCGCCGGTAAAGTTGTGATGCGGACTGCACCACAAGGTACTGGTATCATCGCTGGTGGTCCAATGCGTGCTGTGTTCGAAATGTTGGGTGTTCAGGACGTTGTGTCCAAATCCATCGGTTCTTCGAACCCATACAACATGATCCGTGCAACCGTAGAAGGCCTCAAAAAAGAAGCTTCTCCACGGTCCGTCGCTCAGCGTCGCGGCAAAAAAGTGGCTGACATCTTGAAAAAAGATGACGCCCCTGCTGCTGAAGCAGCTGCACCTGCTGAAACAGCAGAAGCGTAAGGAATAGACATCATGGCTAAAACAATCGTTGTAAAACAGATCGGTTCTCCGATCCGTCGCCCACAAGATCAACGTGCTACGTTGGTTGGCCTTGGCCTCAACAAAATGCACAAAACACGTGAACTCGAAGACACACCTTCAGTTCGCGGAATGGTGCGTAAGATTTCCCACATGGTGGAAATCATCGAAGAGCGTGACAACTAAGTCGTTCTTGTCGATCTAAAGTCTTTGAAAATGCCCTGCTGGAAACAGTGGGGCATTTTTCTTTGAATTTCATGTGTTTGTGACGTTGTCTTGGAGAGCTTCTGCTCTACATCTCGTATCAGACATGGAGGTCTTATTATGACACATACACGCAGATCATTTTTGATACAGGCTGGCGCAGCTGCCGGCATAATTACAATTCTCCCATTTGCCGCGCGCGCAGACGGCCATATGTCCGATGTTTTCGCAGATGGCGCGATCAAAGTGCACCCGATTGCCCACGCATCGTTTGTGATGGAAACACCTAAAGGCGTGTTCTACGTCGATCCAGTGGGCGATCCAGCGCAATACGCTGATATGCCTGCTGCAGATTACATCTTGGTCACACATGAGCATGGCGATCACTTCAATGTAGATACGCTGGCAGCGCTCAAAACTGATGCGACGCAGATGATCACCAACCCCGGTGTCTTTGCAAAACTTACCGACGCGCTGAAGTCCAACACGCAGGTTCTGGCCAATGGCGAGGCCGCGATGTGGGGTGAAATCGGTGTAGAGGCGATTCCTGCTCATAACACCACAGAAGAGCGGATGAATTTCCACCCAGTTGGGCGTGACAACGGTTATGTCGTGACTGTAGCGGGCTTCCGTACCTATATTTCAGGCGATACAGAGCCAACACCTGAGATGCTTGCGCTCAAGGATATCGATTTGGCGTTCTTGTGCATGAACTTGCCTTTCACTCAGACCGCCGAACAAGCGGCTGAAGCGGTGAAGGCGTTCAAGCCAAGCTACGTTTACCCCTATCACTATCATGGCCGCGATGGTGACGTCCAAGATCCAGAGCTCTTTGCCTCATTGGTAGGTGATGCCTCTGACGTGAAGATGGGCCATTGGTACGGCGACGACCACGGCTAACTCAGGGCGACTATGCTTTGAGATAATGAAAGGCCCCCGCGGATCAGCGGGGGCCTTTTTGATTCGCAGATGAAGGCTTTGTGTATCGAGCCATGCAATGTGCGCATGTCGGGTTTGGGATTCTAGCGCTACTCAAAAGTTTTCATTTCGCCTAAATATCAACCAACACCTCAACTGAGGCTTCTGAAAAATAGACACGATGAAAACTCATCCGATTTAAAGGTTTTGCTCAATGGCACATGTTTCCAACTACGCACGGGCGTCAAACGGCTCCGTATTCTCTTCACTCTTCGCTTTTGTTTCAAACGCATACGCGACATTTGCACGCGCACGCGCTGCAGAAAAAACATACGCAATGTTAGAAGCTATGTCTGACCGTGAATTGTCAGACATCGGTTTGGACCGCAGCAACATCGCTGACGCTGCAATGGTGCGTCCACGTACATTCTAAGCGATTGAAAAATGTGAGGCGATAGCGCCTTTTAAAAGCGGCTCGCACCCAGTGCGGGCCCTTTTTGTATTTGGCGCAGTAAGGCTAAACCGTATTGGACAACTGTCGGGCATAAAGAGTCACGCCCTACAGGCATTGTAATACTTGCCAAATAGCGGTCTGGCGTCTATACGCGGCCAGTGGTCCGATGTGACCATTAAGAATCAACATTTAAGCCGTGTTTGGTCTTCCGTCGCTGGGGGCCAGTTCCGGCAAGGAGAAGCGACATGAAACTGCACGAACTTCACGATAACGAAGGCGCAACAAAAGCCAAAAAACGCCGTGGCCGTGGCCCGGGTTCTGGTCTTGGTAAAATGGGTGGCCGTGGTATCAAAGGTCAAAAATCCCGTTCAGGTGTTGCGATCGGTGGCTACGAAGGTGGCCAAATGCCACTCTACATGCGCCTTCCAAAGCGCGGTTTTAACAAACCAAACCGTAAAAAATTCGCAGTTGTGAACCTTGGCCTTATCGAAAAATTCGTCGCCGAAGGTAAAATCGACGCGACTGCAGCGATCACCGAAGATTCACTCGTTGCATCTGGTTTGATCCGCCGCAAATTGGACGGTATCCGCGTTCTCGCCAAAGGCGACGCGACATCCAAATTGAACATCACTGTGACTGGCGCGTCTAAAGCAGCTGTTGAAGCTGTTGCAAAAGCTGGCGGTACTCTCACAGTTACGGCACAAGTCGCCGAATAAGGGTTGTGATAAGGGCCTGAGACCCTTACATCAATCCCATGTTTTCCAAGCGCCGCCGACCGGGAGACCCGTTCGGCGGCGTTATCGTGAAAGAGAGACCTAATGGCATCTGCAGCAGAACAAATGGCGGCGAACTTAAGCTGGGGCACCCTCGGGAAGGCCACAGAACTTCGTCAGCGTATTATTTTCACCCTCGGTCTGTTGATCGTCTACCGTTTGGGCACGTTTATTCCTGTCCCCGGTATCGACGGCAACGCGCTCCGTGACTTTATGGAACAAGCTTCATCCGGCATCGGCGGCATTTTGTCGATGTTCACGGGTGGCGCTTTGGGTCGGATGGGCATTTTCGCCCTCGGCATCATGCCCTATATTTCGGCATCGATTATCGTTCAGTTGCTGACAGCCATGGTTCCCAAACTTGAGCAACTCAAGAAAGAGGGCGAACAGGGTCGCAAGAAAATCAACCAATACACCCGCTTCGGGACGGTCGCCTTGGCGTTGTTTCAGGCTTACGGGTTGGCCGCTTCTTTGGAAGCCGGCGATTTGGCCCACGAGGCCGGTTGGTATTTCCGTGCAGGTGTGGTCATCACGCTTGTGGGTGGCACGATGTTCTTGATGTGGATCGGTGAGCAAATCACCAACCGCGGCATAGGCAACGGTATCTCTTTGATCATCTTTGTTGGCATCGTCGCCGAGATCCCAAGTGCCATGGCGCAGTTCTTCGCCTCTGGTCGCTCTGGTGCAATCTCTCCTCTCGTGATCATTATCGTGTTGGCGATGATCGTCGGGGTGATCGCTTTCGTGGTCTTTATGGAACGTGCTCTGCGCAAGGTGCACATCCAGTATCCACGCCGTCAGCAAGGCATGAAAGTGTTTGATGCGCAAAGCAGCCACTTGCCAATAAAAGTGAACCCTGCCGGCGTTATCCCTGCGATCTTTGCCTCTTCATTGCTGTTGCTTCCAACAACCATTGCGACCTTTTCTGGTGACTCTGATCTTGGTCCGGTGATGTCGACATTGCTTGCCTACTTCGGCCCCGGCCAGCCACTTTACTTGCTGTTCTTCACAGCGATGATCGTGTTCTTCGCGTACTTCTACACAGCCAACGTGGCGTTTAAGACCGAAGATGTCGCAGATAATCTTAAGAATCAGAACGGTTTCATTCCCGGAATTCGTCCTGGTAAGAAAACCGAAGAGCATTTGGACTACATTGTGGCCCGTCTGTTGGTGATTGGCTCTGCCTACCTTGCGGCAGTTTGTCTCTTGCCTGAGATTTTGCGTAGCCAATTCACAATTCCTTTCTATTTTGGCGGGACTTCCGTATTGATTGTTGTTTCGGTGACAATGGACACGATTCAGCAAATTCAATCGCACCTGCTGGCACACCAGTACGAAGGTCTGATTGAAAAATCTCAACTGCGCGGCAAAAAGCGTGGCAAAAGAGGGACCGCTAGACGATGAACATTATTCTGCTTGGACCGCCCGGGGCGGGCAAAGGAACACAAGCGCAACGCCTGGTTAAAGAGCGTGGCATGGTGCAGCTTTCAACTGGCGATATGCTGCGTGAAGCGCGGACATCTGGCACCGAAATGGGTCAGAAGGTTGCAGCGGTGATGGATTCTGGTCAGTTGGTGACAGATGAGATCGTAATTGGATTGATCGAAGAAAAAATCCGCGAAGGCAATACGGCAGGGTACATCTTTGATGGCTTCCCGCGAACGCTTGGCCAAGCGGATGCGTTGAACGAGCTTTTGTCGCGCAACGGCGCGCAGCTCGAAGCCGTGATTCAGCTTGAAGTCGATGATGAGACATTGGTTGCACGTATTGTAAATCGCGCGAAAGAAGCGGAGGCTGCTGGTCAGCCTGTGCGCGCTGATGACAATGAAGACAGTGTAAAGATCCGCTTAATGGAATACTATAAAAAGACGTCTCCACTGATTGGCTACTATTATGCCCGCAACGACTTGCGCACAGTCGATGGCCTGCAAGATGTTGAAAAAGTTGCTGCTGATATTTCTGAAGCGCTCGTATAACTTTCGAATGATATTCAAAAAGAGCCATGCCTTTTGGGGGTGTGGCTCTTTGGCATTACACACTTTGAACGCCTGAGGCATTACACACTTTGAACGCCTGAAAAATTAGCACACGCATGGGTTGAGGCGCTCTGTTGGCGTTATAATTCTCAAACGCTTAAACGATTTTTACATGTGTCGGTGCAAAGGGGTTGACCACAGGCAGGTGCCGCATTAAGCAAGCCCATCCCGTAAGGGGCAATAGATTCGCGGTAGGGTCGCACCCGCTGCGAAGATCATCGAATTCAGCTGGCGCCCGTAGGTAAAAACTTGCGGGCTTCCGTTGTGAAAAAAGGTTCCGGGACTACGGAATCGCAACGAAAAAGGAATATACATTGGCTCGTATCGCCGGCGTAAACATCCCGACAGGCAAGCGTCTTCCTATCGCTTTGACCTATGTAACGGGCATCGGATCCAAATCCGCTAAAGACATCTGTGCAGCAGTAGGCATCGAGGAAACTCGTCGTGTTAACGAACTGTCTGACTCCGAAGTTCTGACACTTCGTGAGTACATCGACGCGAACTACACTGTTGAGGGTGACCTCCGTCGTGAAACGCAGATGAACATCAAACGCGCTATGGACCTTGGTTCATACGTAGGCTTGCGTCACCGTCGCAACCTCCCAGTACGCGGTCAGCGTACACACACCAACGCACGTACTCGTAAGGGTCCTGCGAAAGCCATCGCTGGCAAGAAGAAGTAAGGGAGGCTATTCGATATGGCACGTGATACCCGTCGTACTAAGAAAAAAGTTTCCAAGAACATCGCCACAGGCGTTGCTCACGTAAACTCGACTTTCAACAACACCAAGATTTTGATCTCTGACGTTCAGGGCAACGCAATCGCTTGGTCTTCTGCTGGCACAATGGGCTTTAAAGGATCGCGTAAATCGACTCCTTATGCTGCTCAAATGGCTGCTGAAGATGCTGGTAAAAAAGCACAAGAGCACGGCGTTAAAACTCTGGAAGTTGAAGTTCAAGGCCCAGGTTCTGGTCGTGAGTCCGCATTGCGCGCACTTGCAGCGCTTGGCCTGAACGTCACATCTATCCGTGACGTGACGCCTATGGCGCACAACGGCTGCCGCCCACCAAAGCGTCGCCGCGTATAATTTCGTTACTATTTATGGATCGCGGGCGATTTTGCTCGCGATCCGTTTTTGCGTTTTTAAGACCCCTCGGGCGTCCCTTACTTTAGGACATGGGTTCGGGACAAGAATGGAGGCTACAGCATGATCCACAAGAATTGGGCCGAGCTCATCAAACCACAGCAACTTGAGGTTAAGCCTGGCAACGAGCCAGCACGTCAAGCGACTATTATTGCTGAACCACTTGAGCGTGGCTTCGGTCTGACGCTGGGCAATGCCCTGCGCCGCATTTTGATGTCATCCCTGCAAGGTGCTGCCATCACATCTGTACAGATCGACAACGTTCTGCACGAATTCTCTTCGGTTGCTGGTGTTCGCGAAGATGTTACTGACATCATCTTGAACCTCAAAGGTGTGGCTTTGCGCATGGAAGTCGAAGGCCCGAAACGCCTTTCCATCTCTGCAAAAGGCCCAATGGTTGTCACAGCTGGTGACATCTCAGAATCTGCTGGCATCGAAGTTTTGAACAAAGACCACGTGATCTGTCACCTTGATGACGGCGCTGACTTGTTCATGGAACTCACAGTCAACACTGGCAAAGGCTACGTGTCTGCTGAGAAAAACAAACCAGAAGACGCGCCAATCGGTCTTATCCCGATCGATGCGATTTACTCACCTGTGAAAAAAGTGTCCTACGACGTGCAGCCGACCCGCGAAGGTCAGGTTCTCGACTATGACAAACTCACATTGAAAATCGACACTGATGGTTCAGTCACGCCAGAAGACGCTGTGGCTTACGCTGCGCGCATTCTGCAAGACCAGCTCGGCATCTTCGTCAACTTCGACGAGCCTGAGTCTGCTAACCGTCAAGAAGAAGACGATGGTCTCGAGTTCAACCCACTTCTGCTTAAGAAAGTGGATGAACTTGAATTGTCAGTACGCTCTGCGAACTGCCTCAAGAACGACAACATTGTCTACATCGGTGACCTCATTCAGAAAACTGAAGCTGAGATGCTCCGCACACCAAACTTCGGCCGCAAATCTTTGAACGAGATCAAAGAAGTGTTGTCAGGTATGGGTCTGCACCTCGGTATGGACGTTGAAGAATGGCCACCAGAGAACATCGAAGATCTTGCTAAGAAATTCGAAGACCAGTTCTAAGAAATTTGGGGGGACGCGTCAGTGTCCTCCCGCAAATGCCCGTTTGGTACGGGGACTATCAGGGCTCGATTGTAAAATGGGACCCTCAAGGAGAGTAGCTGACACGCATCGGCTGCCGGACAAAGTATAAAAAGCACGCTATAGGAGATATATAATGCGCCACGCTAGAGGTTACCGCCGCCTGAATCGTACACATGAGCACCGCAAAGCGATGTTCGCGAACATGGCCGGCTCGCTCATCGAACATGAGCAAATCAAAACAACTTTGCCAAAAGCAAAAGAATTGCGCCCGATCATTGAAAAATTGATCACTTTGGGCAAACGCGGCGATCTGCACGCTCGCCGTCAAGCCGCAAGCCAGCTCAAGCAAGAGCAGTTTGCTGCGAAACTTTTCGACATCCTCGGCCCACGTTACGCTGAGCGTCAAGGTGGTTACGTGCGTATTGTACGCGCTGGATTCCGTTACGGTGACAATGCACCAATGGCGATCATCGAATTCGTTGACCGTGATTCATCTGCAAAAGGTGCTGCTGATAAAGCGCGCCTTGCAGAAGAAGACGGCACTGTAGCTGACGCATAATTGTGCGTAGCATGTTAAAATTTGGGCTCCACTCTTCTTGAGTGGAGCCTTTTTTGTTTCAACTTTCGCGTGTTCGCGGAACGTTGACAGAACAAATGATCGAAATTTGTTTTCACCCTAGGATTGTATCGAGGTCTAGGGTTTATTGGTTACATCGTTTGTATCGGCTTTAGAGTAAGCTGTTGTGCCGGTAGGTAAGCTGACGTCATCGTTTGAATTTTGGTAATCGAGCCTTTTCAAGTGAGAACCTTTAGTTTAGCGTCGGGATAGGCAGTCGCCTTTAGGTTGTCACCCTTTTGATAGTGAATGAGCTTTCATGACCAGCACCACAGAACTCAATCGTTTATTTGCTCAACTGCGCACAGCTGCGCCAGTTGGTTTTACCGCAGGCCTGCACATTCGTTTTGCGGCGCCTTTGGTGTATCAATCGACGTATGATCCTAAATGGTTGGAACATTACACATCAAATGCTTATGCTCTGCGTGATCCTATGATTGCTTGGGGCCTGAGCTGTGAAGGGCAAACAAGGTGGAGCGAAATAGAACTCCCCGATCCATTTAATATTTGGAGGCAGGCCGCTGAATTCGGCCTGAATTACGGAATGGCCGTGTCTTGTGGGCCGGTTCAATCGCGCTCTATTGTCGGGTGTTCCCGTACGGATCGTGAATTTAATGATGCTGAAATCGCAAAAATTGCGACCGTCGTGCGGACTTTGCATGAAGTATCTGAACCTCAAACACAACTGACACAGGCCCAAATTCAGGCCCTCCGGTGCATCGCGGGCGGTGATCGTCACGCAGCTGCCGCGGCCAGACTCGGGATATCTGAAAGTGCGCTGAAAGCACGATTGGTATCGGCCCGAGAGCGTCTAATGGCGCGGACCACCTCAGAGGCAATCCAAAAAGCCAAGGAGATCAAGCTGTTGTGATGGTATCAGCTCTCGCGTTGCGTTGAAGAAATCAACCAACACCGGAGAATACCATGCAAACTACTACTCTTTCTTTCACAAACCTACACAACTACGGCGATCTTTTTGCGAACATGCTTCGCGCAAGACATGAAACATTCATCCAGCAAGCTAAGTGGGACCTGCCCCAAGCCGATGGAATGGAGTACGACCAATATGATACACCTGCATCTCGTTGGATCGCAGTACATGAGTTTGGCGAGGTTTTAGCCGGCATTCGATTGACCCCAACCACAACAAAATGTGGCATCTACTCTTACATGATCCGCGATGCTCAGCGCGGGCTGTTGGACAGTATCCCGTCAGATCTGCTTTTTGACGAGGCGCCTGTTGCGCAGCACGTTTGGGAATCCAGCCGTATTTTCGTGTCACACCGTGTGCCAGCGAAAAGTCGTATGCGTGTTCAAATGAACCTCATCAACGAAATGACCCTATCTGCACGGGCATTGGGAGCGACTTCTGTGATCGGTTTGATTCCGGAAAACGGACCACGTTGGGGACGTCGTGTCGGTTTGGACATCGATGTGATCGGCCGTGTGATGGATATGGATGGCACCAACAACGCTTGCATCCGCATTAATCTGTCCAACAAACTGCACTAGTATGCATCTAAGACCGGGGCCGAGACGCGCCATGTCGGCCCCGTTTTCTCTTTTATGACCCTGCTTTGCGGCGTAATGTGGGCCTATGTCAGATCTTTTCACCACAGATGAAGCCCCCAAGGCCCCGCTGGCCCCACGCCCGCTGGCGGACCGATTGCGACCTAAGATGCTTGGGGACGTAATCGGGCAGTCGCAGGTGCTTGGGCCAGAGGCGCCGCTTGGTGTGATGTTGGCCTCTGGGTCTTTGTCATCGATCATTTTTTGGGGTCCGCCCGGTGTGGGCAAGACCACAATCGCGCGGCTTTTGGCGGATGAGACCGATCTGCATTTCGTGCAGATTTCGGCGATTTTTTCCGGCGTGCCTGAGCTGCGCAAAGTGTTCGAGGCCGCAAAACTGCGTCGCCAGAACGGCAAGGGCACCTTGTTGTTTGTGGACGAGATTCACAGGTTTAACAAAGCCCAGCAGGACAGTTTTTTGCCACATATGGAAGATGGCACCATCTTGCTTGTGGGCGCGACGACCGAGAATCCAAGTTTCGAACTGAACGCCGCGGTGATGTCGCGCAGTCAGGTATTGGTGCTGGAACGGCTATCATTGGCCGATTTGGCGCTGATGGCCACACGGGCCGAAGCAGAACTTGAACGTACAATGCCGTTAGATGCTCGCGCGCGCAGTACATTGTTTGAAATGGCCGACGGGGACGGGCGCACGCTGTTGAACCTGATCGAACAGGTCATGGCGTGGAAAGTGACAGAGCCGCTGAGTTCTGATCAACTTGGCAAACGTCTGATGCGACGCGCGGCGAAATACGACAAGTCCGGCGAAGAGCATTACAATTTGATTTCTGCGCTGCACAAATCGGTGCGCGGCTCTGATCCAGATGCGGCGCTTTATTGGTTTGCGCGCATGCTGGAAGGCGGCGAAGATCCGCGGTATTTGGCGCGACGTTTCGTGCGCATGGCGGTGGAAGACATCGGTTTAGCCGACCCGCAAGCGCAAACGATTTGCATGCACGCATGGGAAACCTATGAGCGGTTGGGATCGCCTGAGGGCGAATTGGCGCTGTCGCAAGCGGTGATCTATTTGGCTCTCGCGCCAAAATCCAACGCAGGTTATGTGGCCTATAAAGCCGCGCGTGAAGCTGCGCGCAAAACCGGATCAGAGCCGCCCCCCAAACACATTTTGAACGCCCCAACCAAGATGATGCAAGAACAAGGCTACGGGGCTGGCTATGCCTATGATCACGATTCTGAGGATGGATTTTCAGGGCAAAACTTTTTCCCCGATACCTTGCCGCGCACACAGTTCTATGTGCCAATTGAGCGTGGTTTCGAGCGTGATTTGGCCAAAAGGGTCGCCTATTTCGAAAAGCTGCGGACCAAGCGGTCCTCAGAGTGATCGATACGCCTATATCTGTTGACATTTTACCCCCTGCCACCCAAGGAACAGGCAAAAGGACACGGAACATGACACCTCTACTGCAAGTGGCCCTTGGCGGCGCCATCGGGGCTTCGGCCCGTTACCTCACTGGCATGGGCGTGGCACGCCTGCTGGGCAAAGGATTCCCTTGGGGGACAATGACCGTCAACTTTTTAGGGTCGTTCTTGATGGGGGTGTTGGTTGTCGTTTTGGCGGAAAAGTCGGGCAACCGATTTGCGCCATTGCTGATGACAGGTGTCTTGGGTGGTTTCACCACATATTCTGCGTTTTCGCTTGATGCGATCACGATCTACGAGCGCGGCCAATTCGGGCTTGCGGCTCTTTACGTATTCGGGACTTTGGCTTTGGCGCTTGGCGGCATTGCACTTGGTCTCACAGTGGCACGAGGTTTCTTCGCATGAGCAAGGTTCAAATGATAACGATCGGAGACGATCAACCTGAGCAGCGTCTTGACCGTTGGTTCCGTAAATCCTTTCCTTTGGTGACCCAAGGCAACATCGAAAAGATGTGCCGCAAGGGCGATATTCGCGTCGATGGCGGGCGGGTAAAATCTAATACCCGTGTTGGTCCTGGCAATGTTGTGCGTATCCCGCCGCTGCCCGATTCCGAGGCACCAGCGCATAACACCATTCGCATCACCAATGCCGACATCAAAATGATGCGCGACGCGGTTTTGTACAAAGACGACCATATCATCGTGATCAACAAGCCCGCTGGTCTGCCCACCCAAGGCGGATCCAAGCAAACGCGTCACGTGGATGTCCTGTCCGAGGCCTTGCGCTTTGGTTATGATGAAAAGCCACGTCTGGTGCACCGTTTGGACAAAGATACGTCTGGCGCTTTGGTTCTGGCGCGCACCCCTGCGATGGCGACGAAATTGACCGAAGCCTTCCGTCACCGCAACACCCGCAAGATCTACTGGGCCTTGGTGGCTGGCGTGCCTGTGCCGTATTTGGGCGAGATCAAATATGGTCTGGTCAAAGCCATGGGGCGCGGTAAAGGCGGCGAGGGCGAAAAGATGCACGCCGTTCACCCGCGTGATGTCGACAGCACCCCGGGCGCGAAACGTGCGAGTTCGCTTTACGCGACGCTTTACCGTGTGGGCAGCCGCGCGTCTTGGGTAGCGATGGAGCCTTTGACGGGCCGCACTCACCAGCTGCGTGTCCATATGGCCGAGATTGGTCACCCGATTGTGGGCGACGGTAAATACGGCGGCTCTGGTCAAGAAAACATGGGCGACGGTTGGGGCGCGCAGCTTGGCGGCGTGATCAGCAAAAAATTGCATCTGCACGCACGCCGCATCGCGTTTGAACACCCCGTGACCAAAAAAGAGCTGAGCGTGACAGCGCCTTTGCCTGAGCATATGAAAAACAGCTGGGAGACTTTCGACTGGCACGAAAGCTTGGCGGCCGAAGATCCTTTCGAGACATTGCGATGACCAAACTTGTTATCTTTGATGTCGACGGCACTTTGGTCGACAGTCAGGCGCATATCATCGCCTCGATGACAGCAGCTTTTGATGCGGCACAGATCGCGGTGCCGTCGCGCAATGCGATCTTGTCCATCGTAGGTCTGTCTTTGCCCTATGCGATCCGCGAGCTTGCGCCCAATGTGTGCGACGCTACGATTGTGCAGCTGGTTGACGATTACAAAGCGGATTTCAACGCCAACCGGATCAAGCCGCAGTCGTCTTTTCCGTTGTTTGACGGTGCGGCTGAGGCCATCGCGCGATTGGCTGCACGCGGGGGTGTGCAATTGGCCATCGCCACGGGCAACAGCCGGCGTGGATTGAATGGCTTGCTTGAGACGTGGCCCTTTGCGGAACATTTCGTCAGCACACAATGTGCCGATGATCATCCGTCCAAACCGCACCCGTCGATGGTGCAAAGCTGTTTGGCGGATTGCAATGTGACTGCGCAAGATGCGGTCGTCATTGGCGACACAACCTATGACATGGAAATGGCCCGGGCCGCGCGCGTTGCAGCGATTGGCGTGTCATGGGGCTATCACGGTGCAGGCGCGTTGAAAGACACGGGCGCCAGCATCGTTATTGATGATTTTGCTGCGCTGGACGGCGCGCTTGATGAGATTTGGAAGGACTGAACCGTGGCAGACTTTGCGGCCAAACGTTTTTGGAAAGACACAACCGTAGCGGCGATTGAGGACGGGTTTACTGTTCTCTTGGATGGTCGCAATGTGCGCACCCCCGCCAAAGCCCTTTTGGTTGTGCCGACAGAGACGATGGCCGAGCAAGTGCGTTTGGAATGGGATGCGCAAGAGGGGGAGATCGACCCCAATGTCATGCCGTTTACACGCGGTGCCAATGCGGCCATTGATAAGGTCAGTGTCCAGCACGCCGAGGTCGCGGATATGTTGGCAGAATACGGCGACAGTGATTTGCTGTGCTACCGTGCGACGTTTCCGCAAGAATTGATGGCCCAACAGGCGCAAGCTTGGGATCCTATTCTTGAGTGGCTGTTCGACACGTATGGCGTGCGTTTGGAAACACGCCAAGGTGTGATGCCTATTCCTCAAAACGAAACTGCTTTGGGCCAGTTGCGGGCCCAGGTTCATGCGTTGGATAAGTTCCAATTATCGGCTTTTCATGACCTTGTGTCGTTGAGCGGATCACTGGCCTTGGGCTTTGCCGCAACCGAATCATTGCAGCCACCAGAATCGCTTTGGGAGCTCTCTCGGGTTGATGAGAGCTTTCAAATTGCGCAATGGGGTGAAGATGACGAAGCCACGCGCGTGGCAGACATAAAGCGCACAAGTTTTGTGCATGCCTATGACTTCTTCCATATGGCGCAAAAATAGCGACAATGCATTTTGCGGTAGGCCTAATATATTGCTGGACTGGTAGGAAAATGATCGGGTTACGATGAATTCGCCATGCGCTGATGCTATGTGGTGCAGTAAGTGCACCGTTAATGGAGTTGTTTGATTATTGCCACTCATTTGAGCTTACGCTCAGTAAGTATGCAAATTCGTGATCGACCACTTGACCAAATGTGATGATTAACCTCAAATCGTGCGTATTGAAGGTGCTTAGGTGCTTTTTTTTAGAACACGTCCGACAATGGTTTGATCGGATATGCGTTGTAAAAACGTGCAATCAGGAAGAGGTAAAAATGAAAAAAACTGTATTTATCGGTGCTTTGGCTGCCGCAGGTCTTGTTGCGACGGGTGCTATGGCTCAAGACGCCGGTTCATCAACTTTGGCCGCTGTCAAAGAACACGGCGCTCTTAAGTGTGGCGTCAACCCTGGTACTCCAGGCTTTGCTGCTCCAGACGCGAACGGCGTTTGGAAAGGATTTGACGTAGATCTCTGTCGCGCTGTTGCTGCGGCTATTTTCGGCGATCCTGAAAAAGTCGAATACACGCCCCTTACATCTGCTGTGCGTTTCACCGCTTTGTCATCTGGCGAAGTCGACATGTTGGCCCGTAACACAACATGGACATTCTCACGTGACGTTGACCTTAAGCTCGAATTCACTGGCGTAAACTACTACGACGGCCAGGGCTTTATGATTCCAAAAGATCTTGGTGTCTCTTCTGCCAAAGAACTTGAAGGCGCGACTGTTTGTATCGAAACAGGTACAACCACCGAGCTTAACTTGGCGGATTACTTCCGCACCAATGGCATGGACTACGAACCAGTGCCTGTTGAAAGCTTCACAGAAGCGCAAAACCAATTCCTTGCTGGTGCGTGTGACGTCTACACAACAGATGCTTCAGCTCTTGCCGCGTCTCGTGCATCTTTCGAGACCCCAAGCGACTACGTCGTTTTGCCAGAAATCATCTCTAAAGAGCCACTCGGCCCGCTCGTACGTCACGGCGATTCCGAATGGGGTGACGTTGTTCGTTGGACACTCAACGCAATGGTTTCCGCTGAAGAGCTTGGTGTGACATCTGAAAACGCCGTTGAAATGGCGTCTGCTGGTTCTGATAACCCTGAAATCAACCGTTTGCTCGGTGTTGAAGGCGAACTTGGTGGCATGCTTGGTCTGCCAAATGACTGGGCTTACAACATCATCACCATGGTGGGCAACTACGGCGAAAGCTTTGAGGCGAACATCGGTGAAAGCACACCGGTTGGTCTGGCTCGTGGTTTGAACGCGCTTTGGACCGAAGGTGGTCTCATCTACTCCCCACCTTTCCGCTAGGATCTAGTGACTCAAAGGGCGCGGTTCACTCCGCGCCCTTTCCACATCTAAACACGGCTAAAAAATAAATGACCGAAACGACGAAGTGCACTTTCGTCGAATTTAGTGTCAAAAACGGGACATGGGGACAGTCTGCAATGACGACAATGATAGACCCACCAAAGGCCGATGGATTTCGCATCAGCCAATTGATTTACGACACGCGCTACAGAGCTATTACAATCCAAGTCATCGCGGTGATCGCTTTTGCGATGATCGCGGTTTTTTTGCTTGTGAACGTCAATCGCAACCTTGCCAGCTTGGGCAAAGAAATCGATTTCGGCTTTCTTTCAAATCCATCCAACTACGATATTCAACAAGTTCTCGTCGATTATAGCTCGCAATCGAGCAATCTTCGCGCAGCCTACGTCGGATTGCTGAACACGCTGTTTGTCGCGTTCTTGGGCTGTATCTTGGCCACTTTGATTGGTGTGACCGCGGGTGTTCTGCGCCTGTCGAAAAACTGGCTGATCGCAAAAATCATGACCGTTTACGTGGAAACTTTCCGCAATGTTCCTGTTGTGATTTGGATCATCGCCACGATGGCTGTTTTGTCCGAAGCATTGCCGCAACCCAAAGCGTTTCGCGGTGAAAATCCTGATGCCTCTATGTGGTTGTGGGACAGTATTGCCGTGACAGGTCGCGGTACCTACATCCCGAAACCTGAATGGGGCGCGGGCTCTGTCTTTGTCGTTATCACCTTCTTGCTGTCGCTTGTCGGAATTTGGGCGTTTGCCCGTTGGTCGAAGCGTCGCTTTGAGGCCACGGGGCAGATTTTGCCCAATGCTTGGATCAAACTGGCAATTTTTATTGTCCCAACTCTGTTGGTATTTTTTATCTTGGGTCGCCCAATCACTTTGGTTTCTCCGGCTCTGAAAGGCTTTAACTTTCAAGGCGGTATTCAACTGTCCAATTCATTCTTGGCCTTGTGGCTGGCTTTGTCTGTCTACACAGGTTCGTTTATTGCCGAGATCGTGCGTTCAGGCATCTTGGCGATTTCCAAAGGGCAGTCTGAAGCAGCCTTCGCCTTGGGCATGCGTCCATCGCGGACTATGAACCTTGTGATTTTGCCACAGGCGTTGCGGGTGATCATTCCGCCGCTTATTTCGCAATTCTTGAACCTGACCAAAAACTCGTCTCTCGCTTTGGCCGTTGGCTATCAAGATTTGCGCGCCACGCTGGGCGGGACGACGATGAACAATACCGGTCGCGAGCTGGAATGTATGCTATTGATGATGATGATCTATCTTGTTGTCTCATTATTGATTTCATCGGGCATGAACGTTTACAACAAATCCATGAAATTGAAGGAGCGCTAAGATGAGTGATCGAAAATCAACCATCGCCTTTGTGCGCGACCACATGTTGGATCAGCAACCGCCGCCTCGTGGCGAAGTTGGCGCCACGAAATGGATCAAAGAAAACCTGTTTTCCGGCTGGTTCAACACGATTCTAACGCTTGTATCCATCTTCGTGATCTATTCTGGACTGTCCGCGATTATCCCTTGGGCGTTTGGTGGTGTATGGAACGCGAGTTCTTTGGCGGAGTGTCGCGAAATTTTGGACGGCGCTCATGCAGCCTGTTGGGCTGTTATCAATGAACGCTGGCGTCAAATCTTTTACGGTACCTTTTTTCCGGCCTCAGAATACTGGCGCACCCATGTGGCCTTTGTCTTGCTGCTCGTTGCCATTGCGCCTGTGCTGTTCGACCGTGTACCACGCAAGCTTTTGATCGTCACAGCGGCCTACCCATTCTTGATGGTATGGTTGATCTGGGGCGGCTCTTTGTGGGGACCACTTGCTGTTGCAGCAGGCTTTGCTGTGGTGTTTTACGCGGCTAAGGTCGCGGGCCGTTACACTGGTTCAGGCCTGTCTGCATTGATTGCTGTGGTCTCTGGGTTGATCTGGTGGTTCGCAATTGGTCCATTGTTTGTCTGGGCGCTCGACAGTATTGTGCCGCTCTTTCCTTTGCGCGAAATTCAAAGCCGTGAACTTGGTGGTTTTGTGATATCTATGATCATCGGTGTTTCCGGCATCGCGCTGTCTTTGCCCATTGGCATTGTATTGGCGTTGGGGCGTAAGTCTGATTTGCCACTCGTCAAAATGATGTGTGTGGGCTTTATCGAGTTCTTCCGCGGCGTGCCTTTGATCACCTTGTTGTTCACTGCGTCTTTGTTGTTGAACTACTTCCTACCGCCTTCTGTAACCTTCGACCTCACCGTGCGTGTGATCGTTATGGTCACTATTTTCTCGTCAGCCTACATGGCTGAGGTGATCCGTGGTGGCCTTGCGGCGTTGCCAAAAGGCCAGTACGAGGCTGCTGACGCTTTGGGCTTGGATTACTGGCAAGCTCAGCGGTTGATCATCATGCCGCAGGCTTTGAAGATTTCTATCCCGGGCATCGTGAACACTTTCATCGGCCTGTTCAAAGACACCACTTTGGTCTTCTTTATTGGTATCTTTGACATGTTGGCAGCGGCTCAATCCATTCGCGCCAACTCTGAATGGAACGGTATCACTTGGGAGCTGTACATCTTCATCGGACTTATCTTTTGGGTCTGCTGTTTCTCAATGTCCCGATACTCGCAGTGGCTGGAGCAAAAGCTTCGGACCGATCATCGTTAAGAAAGGAGACTATCTATGTCTACTGAAACTACAGACCGCGTCGTCGACCGTAGCAAATTGAACGTCTCTGATGAGGTGGCGATTCAGATCACCAATATGAACAAATGGTACGGCGATTTTCACGTGTTGCGTGACATCAACCTAACTGTTCAACGGGGTGAGCGTATCGTTATCGCAGGGCCGTCAGGCTCTGGCAAATCAACGATGATCCGTTGCATCAATCGTTTGGAAGAGCACCAAAAGGGTCAAATCATCGTCGACGGCACAGAGCTGTCGTCAGACCTCAAGAACATCGACAAGATCCGTTCAGAAGTTGGCATGTGCTTTCAGCACTTCAACCTCTTCCCGCATCTGACGATTCTTGAAAACTGTACTTTGGCGCCAATGTGGGTGCGTAAAACACCCAAGAAAGAAGCCGAAGAACTGGCGATGCACTTCCTTGAAAAGGTGAAAATCCCTGATCAAGCGAACAAGTATCCGGGCATGTTGTCTGGTGGTCAGCAACAGCGTGTGGCGATCGCGAGATCCTTGTGTATGCAGCCGCGCATCATGCTGTTTGACGAGCCTACATCTGCGCTTGACCCTGAGATGATCAAAGAGGTGCTCGACACCATGATCGAACTGGCGGAAGAGGGCATGACCATGCTTTGCGTGACGCACGAAATGGGCTTTGCCCGCCAAGTTGCCAACCGCGTGATCTTTATGGACCAAGGTCAAATCGTTGAACAAAACGAGCCAGAAGAGTTCTTTAACAATCCAAAATCAGAGCGGACAAAATTGTTCCTCAGCCAGATTTTGGGTCACTAAGACGTTCAACCAAACAAAGGAAAAGGCACCGCAGGGTGCCTTTTTTTATGGGATCGTAAATGGTCGCGCGCGTTAGGCTCAGTCTGTGAGGTCTCGAGGGATACAGAAATCCAACACTGTATTTTCCCCAAACCGAACCTGTGACCAGCTGTCAGCTGCCACGTCAAACACTGTGGTCGCACAGGTGGGGTAGCGCGCAAAATCTGCATGTGCGGGCGGCGTCGCTGCAAAGCGCGCTGCAAAATCACCAATCCCAGGATTATGGGCAATCAAGATGACTGTTTGGCCCCGTGCGCCGTGCAGCTGCTGCAAAATACGGTCACTTGATGCGAGATAAAGCCCTTCATGCAGCGAACATTCTGTGCCGCCCAATAAGGCTGCATCTTGGATGCGCGACCATGTTTCTTGTGTTCTACGGGCGGCTGAGACCACCGCCTGTGCTGGCCGGTAACCCTTTGCCGACAACCAGTGACCCACGCGATCTGAGTCGCGTTGTCCGCGCGTATTGAGGCTGCGGTCGATGTCATCAAGCAAAGGATTATCCCAGCTTGATTTCGCATGTCGCGTCAGGATCAATCGCAAACCCATCTAGACGTCAGGTGAGGTTTCGGCATTACGGATCAAAGACCCTGCGCCGTGTTCCGTAAACAGCTCAAGCAAGCAGGCATTCGGCGCACGGCCATCCAAAATCACTACCGCACGCACGCCATCTGCCAAAGCCGTCAGCGCGGTTTCGGTTTTCGGGATCATGCCGCCAGCGATCACACCGTCTTCGGTGAGCTTGCGGATCATATCGGAATCAAGCGCGGTCAAAACCTTGCCATCCGCATCTTTGACGCCGGACACATCGGTCAAAAGCAACAAGCGATCCGCGTTAAGTGCGCTTGCAATGGCACCGGCCGCCGTGTCTCCGTTGACGTTAAAAGTCTCGCCATTTCTACCAAAGCCTAAGGGCGCGATCACAGGGATCAGACCTGCTTGGCCCAACTCGTCGATGATGGACGGGTCCATGTCAGTGGGCGTGCCGACAAATCCAAGGTCTGGGTTCGTTTGCTCGCAGATCATCAGGTTGGCGTCTTTGCCAGAAATACCGACTGCGCGGCCGCCTTGACTGTTGATCGCTTGCACGATGCGCTTGTTCACAAGACCAGACAGAACCATTTCGACGACTTCAACCGTGGCTTTGTCTGTCACGCGCTTGCCATTGACGAATTCAGACTTGATATTCAAATCGGCCAGCATCTTGTTGATCATCGGACCACCGCCATGCACGACCACAGGTTTGACGCCGACTTGCTGCATTAACACCACATCGCGCGCAAAGCTTTCCATGGCCTCATCAGAGCCCATAGCGTTGCCGCCCAATTTGATCACCACAGTGGCCCCCTCGTAGCGCTGCAAATAGGGCAGGGCTTGGGATAAGGTGCGGGCGGTGGCGATCCAGTCTCGGTTCATGTCTTGTGTCTTCATGGCTTAGAGGTCCAAAGGGTTGTGTCCGATTGAGGGTATACCGGTTGCGCGGCATCCCGCAAGAAAAGCGACTATTCTAGCGTGGAAATGACGGCGCGCAGCGTGTCGATGCCCCAGCCTTTTTCCGATGAGGTCACGATCAACTCAGGGTAGGCTGCAGGGTGTTTGGAGACAGCTTCGCGGGTTTGCTCTAGGTTCTTTTCGCGCTCTGCGTCTTTCACTTTGTCAGCTTTGGTCATCACAACCTGAAAGGTTACGGCAGAGCGATCGAGCAAAGACATGATTTCTTCGTCCACAGCTTTCACGCCATGGCGACTGTCGATCAGCACAAAAGCACGACGCAATGTCGCGCGGCCAGACAGGTAGGCTTTCAGCAGGCGTTGCCATTTGGCGACCGTGTCTTTGGGCGCTTTGGCAAAGCCGTATCCTGGAAGGTCGACCACATAATGGCTGTCAGTGCAGGTGAAAAAGTTGATTTCTTGTGTGCGGCCCGGTGTGTTGGACGCGCGCGCCAAAGCTTTGCGGCCCGTGAGCGCATTGATCAAGGTGGATTTGCCAACGTTGGAGCGACCTGCAAAGCAGATCTCGATGCGGTCATCAGGCGGCATGCCGTCCATGGCAACCACGCCTTTAACAAAGTCAGTTTCGCCAGAAAAGAGGAGGCGACCCTTCTCGAGGGCCGCCGCATCTGGTTCCGCAATGGGAAATGTTAGTTTCATAGGGGGTGATACGGCCCTTAGGCCGAACCTTCCTTTTTCTTGAGGCGCATCGATCTAAGGATGTTTCCAAAGACGTCCGGTTTGTGACCGTGACTGCGCATGATGAGGTACTGCTGCGTAAAGGTGATCGTGTTGTTCGAAATCCAGTACAGCACGAGGCCGGAGGCAAAGCTACCGAGCATGAACATGAACACCCATGGCATCCACGCAAAGATCATAGCTTGTGCTGCATCTGTGGGCGCGGGGTTGAGTTTTTGTTGCAGCCACATGGAGAGGCCCAGCAAGATTGGCAGGATGCCAAGGCTGGCAATTGCAAACATGCTGCCGGCCTCTGGTGGTGCGAATGACAACAGGCCGAACAGGTTCAAGATTGAGCTTGGATCAGGGGCTGACAAATCGCGAATCCAGCCGATCCAAGGCGCGTGACGCAGCTCAATAGTTACGAAGATCACCTTGTAGAGAGAGAAGAACACAGGGATCTGCAAGATCAACGGCAAACACCCAGAGGCAGGGTTCACTTTGTTTTTCTTGTAGAGCTCCATCATGCCTTTTTGCATCTTCTCGCGGTCATCACCTGCGTCGGCCTTCATCTTTTCCATCTCAGGCTGCAGTTCTTTCATGCGGGCCATTGAGACGTAAGATTTATAAGCGAGCGGGAACATGATGCCCTTGATCAACACAGTCAGAGCAATAATGGACCAACCCATGTTGCCAATGAGACCGTTGATCGCGTGCAACAAGCGGAAGATCGGTTGCGTGAAGAAAAAGAAGATGCCCCAATCGATGGAGTAGATGAAGCGGTAGATGCCCAAATCGTCTTGGTAGCCTTTGATGGTTTCCCATTCTTTGGCGCCGGCAAAGAGGTATGTTGTGTTCTGGGCCGTGGCGCCAGGTTCAACGACTTGTGCCGGTAGGCGAGATTCAACTTGGTAGATTTCCGATCCGGGGACAAATTTTACAACGGATGTGAAGTTCTGGCCAGGTTGCGGCACCAAAGTTGTCATCCAGTTTTTGTCTGTAAAGCCAAGCCAGCCGTTTTCTTCGACTTGTTCAATTGACACATTCCCGCCTTCGCGTGGGTCAAAATCGTAGTCGGCGATATGTTTGTAATCGGCTTCTTCAAGGTCTTTGTCTGTTTGACGCACAAGGCCTTCGTGAAGAACAAAGTACTTTGAGACATCTGGTGTACCGTGGCGTGCGACGATGCCGTAAGCGGCCAAGCGGGCCGCCTCTGTGCCATCGTTTTCCACAGACTGTGTGATCGAGAACATGTAGTTCTTGTCGATCGCGATTGTGCGTCGGAAGGTCAAACCTTTTGTGTTTGTCCAAGCGAGTGTGATGGGGGTTTCGACCGTAAGTGTATTTCCTGCCTCAACCGTCCAGACCGTGTTGGCTCCTGGCACATCATTTTGGCCAAGATCGCCACCAGGGGCCCAGCCGTATACGGCGTAATAGGGCGCGTCGGTGCCAACTGGGGTCAGAAGGGTCACGATTTCATCGCTGTCGATGTCGACAGTGTAATCTTTCAACGACAGATCGTCGATGCGGCCGCCAGCCAACGAGATCGATCCTTGGACGCGATCTGTGTCGATTGTCACGCGCGGTGCTTGCTCTGCTTCGCTCGGTACAGCTGTTGTTGCATCTATTACGATGTCGCCCCCACTGGTGCTGGGAGGCGCAAGAGCAATCGAGCCATCGCTTGTCTCAAGCACGTTTGTCGAAGTCACAGATGTTGTTGAGTTTTGGGCAGGGAAAAATACCTGCCAGCCCAGTAACACGATCCCGCTGAGTACTACTGCGAGGATCAGGTTCTTATTTTGATCGTCCATCACGGTCGCCTGATTGTTGGAATTGGTCTGGGTGGTTCAACTCCTCCAAGCGCCGAAGGTCAAGTGGATTCGAGGATTTTCCTAGGAAAATCCAAAAAAGTGACTAGCTGGCTTTGCGTCCAATTTGAGGTGTCTGGGCCAATTTTTGACGATGTGCATCCATCCAATCAAGGGTCTTCTCGAACGCCAGTGGTTTGGAAATCGAGAACCCCTGCACATGATCGCAGCCAAGTTGCGCAAGCATGGCGTGTTCGCCGACTGTTTCAACGCCTTCCGTGAGCGTTTGCAAATTGATGCGTTCTGCCATGGTCAAGATCGCCGCCAACATGTCTTGCTGGTTTCGATCAACATCGCAACGAGATACATAGGACTTGTCGATTTTAATGCGTTTGACCGCAAAACGACGGATGTTGGCAATAGACGCATGCCCAGTTCCAAAGTCATCAAGATCAATCCCGCAGCCAAGTTGGCTCAACGCTGCGATGTTGCGGGTGATGGTGTCATTGTCAGAAGATGCGATAACATTTTCGAGGATTTCGACGGTCAGGCGTGACGGATCAAATTCGAACCGATCCAATTCCCATCTGATTTTGTCCACCAGTTTGGGGTTAGATAGTTCTGTGGCAGAGAAATTGACTGATATCGTTGGAACGTTAAATCCGGCCCTGTCCCAAGTCTGCAATGCCGTAAAAGAATGATATAAGATGATTTCACCCAAACGTTCGATAAGGCCACTCTCTTCGATAGCAGATAGGAATTCAGCGGGCGGGGTCACGCCCTTTTCTGGGTGGACCCAGCGTGCGAGAGCCTCCATGCCTGACACGGCTCCTGTGTTTGTCGAAATCTGTGGCTGAAACCATGGAACAATTTCACCGTTTTCCAATGCATCCCCGACATCGGCTAAAATGGAACCGCGATCCAACGTGGTTTGAATGGCACCGGGGGTGAAGGCGCGAATGGATCCAGCTCCATTTGATCTGGCATCTGCAAGCGCGGCTTCCGCTGCATCAAGAAAAGCAGCACCTGATTGGCCTGGTGCGCGGGCAGGCAGGCAAAACCCAATGCTCGCAGTGACGTAGATTTTGGTGGCATCCACGGACAGGGGTTCAGATAAGGCAGCCTGAATGCGTGAGGATAGCTGGATCAACGTTTCCAAATCTGCGCGGCGAACGGGCGCGAGAGCGATGGCAAAGCGCGGTCCATCAAGGCGCGCCACGATGTCATGGTCGCGCAGTGTGTCTGCCAAGCGACGTGCCGTGGTTCTTAGGATATCCTGAGCGGTTTCTGTGCCAAAGCTTGCCTCCAATCCGCGGAAATCGTCAATAGCCAAGGTTATGCATGCGGTGGTGCGTCCCGTTGCGTGCTGGGCGTCAAGAGTTTGATCGATTGCATCAATAACCGCAGGACGTAGCGGTAGCGCCGTTACGCCGTCGGTACTGATGACATGCATCGAGGATAAAGAAACGATGTTGGTCAACGCGAGGAGCGCCGGAAGACCTAGCGCCGTTGTCATGAGGGTCGTTTCACCGCCCAGCCAATACGCGCCCAAACAAATCGCGGGCAAGAACGCGAGGGTGTGCTGGCCTGACAGCAGAGTTTGCAAACGGCGTAGAGTTGCGGCGATATCGTTGCGCATTGGGCGATCCTCGTCAATGATAGCATGCTTACGCTTGCCTAATTCATTGCCACACTATCGCCAATTTAGTGGCTGCAAAGTTAACGCAGCTTGGGGATTTCGATAGAATTATCTCTATTTCCCGCAGTGTCCGCCTCATCGTTGGTTTGTGGTGTCGCCAGCAGGCCAAGGAAATCGTGCAGCTTGGGATCCAACATGTGAGACGGGCGGATATTGGTCAGCGCCTTGAACATCACTTGACGTCTGCCAGGGCTATTTTTTTCCCAGCCGTCCAGAATCTGTTTGACCTGTTGGCGTTGCAATCCGTCTTGCGACCCACATAAATCACACGGAATAATAGGGTAATTCATAGCTTTAGCGAACTTTTCGCAATCTGCCTCAGCCACATGTGCCAAGGGGCGGTAGAGGAAAAGATCGCCTTCATCATTGAGTAGTTTTGGCGGCATGGTCGCCAAGCGCCCACCGTGAAAGAGGTTCATGAAAAAAGTTTCAAGAATATCATCGCGGTGATGACCCAGAACCACGGCTGAGCAACCTTCTTCGCGGGCAACGCGGTACAGATTCGCGCGGCGTAAGCGAGAACATAGGGCGCAATAGGTGCGTCCAGCAGGCACTTTATCGGTGACGATGGAATAGGTGTCTTGGTATTCTATCCGGTGCGGCACCGTCATTTTTTCCAAAAACTCAGGCAAAACCGTGGCAGGAAACCCAGGCTGGCCCTGATCCAGATTGCAGGCCAAAAGTTCGACCGGCAACAATCCACGCCATTTGAGTTCATACAAGATAGCCAAAAGCGTGTAGCTGTCTTTGCCGCCAGACATGCAGACCAGCCATTTGGCGCCACGTTCAATCATACCGTATTGCTCAACGGCTTCGCGGACATTGCGCACGATGCGTTTGCGTAGTTTTTTGAATTCGGTGGTTGAGGGCGCGCCGTGGAACAGCGGGTGAATGTCGTCGAGGTCGTCCAGCATATTTCAGTCCTCAGAGGTCGTGCGCTTTGGCGGCGCTTTCGGGTCGGGCACGGGGTCGTAGCCCGATGCGCCCAAAGGATGACAGCGTCCGACGCGGCGTGCGGCCAAATATGCGCCTTTGACTGCGCCGTGTTTTTCGAGCGCTTCCAAAGCGTAAGCGCTGCAAGTCGGCTGATAGCGGCAATTGAAGCCGATCCACGGGCTGAACACCAGACGGTAAGCGCGCACGGGCAAGGACACGATCATCGCGAAAGGCGTCATCGCGTTTGTCCTTTGTTTGTGTCGCCATGCACTTTGCGCAGGGCATAGCGCAGGTCTTTGAGCAAAAGCTGAAAATCGCGAGCGCTGGTATCGCCAGATTTGCCGATCAAGACATAGTCCCACCCATCAAGGCCCGCATCGGGAATCACCAAACGCGCCGCTTCGCGCAGTCGTCGCTTGGCGTGGTTGCGTTTGACCGCATTGCCAACTTTTTTGGAACAGGTGTAGCCGACGCGAATGCCTGTTGCAGATTCGGTGTCACGGCGCTGGCGGCCTTGTAACAAAAAGCTAGAGGTGCCTTGACGCCTGGCGCGGGCGGCCAACAAAAAGTCAGCCCGCTTTTGCAGTGTTGTAATACCCGCAACCGAACATGACAAAACCGCCGATTGCGATCCCGTAGCTTCGGCAGGAGCCATAACCATGGGGGCATTCGACGGTGTCATTCTCATAGCCTTTCGGCTCAACTTTTACGCTGACAAGTTCTTCCGACCTTGCGCACGACGTGAGTTGATTATTTTACGGCCCGCTTTAGTTGCCATACGCGCACGGAAACCGTGGCGGCGTTTGCGGACGAGGTTGCTCGGTTGAAAGGTGCGTTTCATCGCAACGTCTCCATCGGTTTATTTGAGGCCCAAATCCTTTAAGGGGATTCGAAGGCGTGTATACGTTCGAAGCGCAGTCTTTAGGCAGGACCGGGGGGCTTGTCAATTGATTGCGCGGCAATTCGCAAAGAATTCTCAGGCATATTACAGTTTTCTCGCGCTGGGTCACCAGTCGTTCACTGACGCGTGAGACAAAGGGATTTCTCTGGCTAAGTTGGTGTCGTGCGACCATTTTGCCTGTCAAACACCATATTTGCTCGCCAAACACCATAAAGGAAAGCCTTTGTCCAATCATCTTCCCCCTCTCGCGCCAGAGAAGACCGACCCCTCTAAGGGGCAGGTGAAGCGATTCTTACCGCTGATGCTGTTTGTCATAATTGCTGTCGGTTTGGCCGTAACATTCCGCGATCAGCTGAGTTTTGACAGTTTTAAGGAACATCGCGAGGCTCTGATTGCCTATCGTGATTCTCATTACGTTGCAGCTGTCGCTCTGTTCATGATTACCTATGTAGTCATCGTAACGTTTTCATTGCCGGGTGCTTCTGTGGCCACTTTGACGGGCGGGTTCTTGTTCGGGGTCTTTCCGGGCGTGTTTTTTAACGTGGCAGGGGCCACCATCGGCGCGAGCTGTCTGTTTCTGGCTGCGCGTTGGGGACTTGGTGATTGGTTGGCGTCTAAGATGGACACCGGTTCGGGACGCATAAAGCAGTTGAAAGACGGTATCGATCAAAACCAATGGTCGATGTTGTTCCTAATCCGTCTGTTGCCGATTGTTCCCTTCTTTGTGGCCAATCTGCTGCCTGCCTTTGTGGGCGTACCCTTGCACCGCTTTGTTATTTCCACTGGGCTTGGCATTATTCCTGGCACGTTCATCTTTACCTCAGTGGGGGCAGGTCTTGGGTCTGTGCTTGAAACAGGTGGTATGCCTGATTTGGGCGTGATTTTCGAGCCGCAAATCTTGTTCCCGCTTCTTGGGCTGGCGGCTTTGTCTGCGCTGCCGATTATCTACAAACGCTTCAAACGCACTTAAGCAGCCCTTGGGAGGTCGCAACATGAAAAAGATTAAAACGGATATTTGTGTCATTGGCGGCGGCTCAGGCGGGCTGTCTGTGGCCTCGGGCGCGGTTCAAATGGGCGCAAAAGTTGTACTGATTGAAGCTGGCGAGATGGGTGGCGATTGTTTGAACTATGGCTGTGTGCCCTCAAAGGCGCTTTTGTCGGCGGCCAAACAGGCTCATCTGATGCGCAAAGGCGGAGCGGGGGTTGCAGGTGTGACCCCTCAGGTCGATTACGCGGCCACAATGGAGCACGTGCAAGCGGCCATCGGCACCATCGCACCGCATGACAGTCAAGAACGTTTCGAAGAATTGGGCTGCACCGTCATCCGCGCTTTCGCCAAATTCACTTCACCCACCACAGTGCAAGCGGGCGACACGGAAATCACCGCGCGTCGTTTTGTGGTCTCGACTGGCTCGCGTGCCTTCATTCCGCCCATCGATGGTTTGGATGCCGTGCCTTACCTGACCAACGAAAGCCTGTGGGCGCAACGCCAAGCGCCCAAGCACCTGTTGGTGCTGGGGGGTGGTCCGATCGGTATGGAAATGGCGCAGGCGCATCGCCGCTTGGGCTGTGAGGTCACCGTGATCGACGCGATGGAGGCACTGGGCCGTGATGATCCAGAAGCTGCCAACGTCGTCAAAGCGGCTTTGCGTGGCGAAGGTGTTACGATTTTGGAGAACGCGCCAGCGGTTTTGGTTTCTGGAACAGCTGGCGACATCACTGTGCAGCTCAAAGATAGCACTGAGGTCAAAGGTACGGATTTATTGGTCGCTGTTGGGCGCATCGCCAATACTGACAATTTAGATTTAGAAAAAGGTGAGGTGGATCGCACCCGCGCGGGCGTCAAAGTGGACGCCTCTTTGCGATCAAGCAATAAACGTGTCTACGCCATTGGTGACGCTGCTGGCGGGATGCAGTTCACCCATGTTGCGGGCTATCATGCAGGCGTTCTGATCCGCTCTATGTTGTTTGGTCTGCCTGCCAAAGCCGCGACGCATCACATCCCGCGCGCCACTTATACAGACCCTGAACTGGGCCAAGTTGGCCTGACAGAAGCTGAAGCCCGCGAAATTCACGGGGACGCGCTCACCGTGTCGCGGGCCGAGATTTCCGGCAATGATCGCGCCATTACCACAGGGCGCGCTGGCGGGGGCGGATTTATCAAAGTGATGATCGTAAAAAACCGACCCGTTGGGGTCACGATCGCCGGTCCAGATGCCGGTGAATTGATTTCGTTTTGGGCTCTTGCGGTGTCTGCAAAGCTCAAGATTGGACAAATCGCTGGCATGGTCGCGCCATATCCGACATTGATGGAGCTTAACAAACGCGCGGCGGGGGCCTATTTTACCCCTAAGCTGTTTGACAACCCGCGTGTGAAAACCGTGGTCAAACTGGTTCAACGGTTCCTGCCCTAGGGGCAAATGAGGGTCTATGACGCTTCGGCGCTTTTTCAACACGCTTAATGGGCGGTTCCTGATGTTGACGGTCATCTTTGTGATGGCCGCCGAAATCATGATTTTTGTGCCGTCCATTTCGCGGTTCCGTGAGGACTTTTTGCTATCGCATTTAGAGCGCGCACAAATCGCGTCGTTGGCACTTTTGGCCAATGATTCGATTGATATGCAGCTCGAAGATGAGTTGCTGGCCAATGCGGGGGTTTATAACGTGGTGCTGCGGCGCAATGAAATTCGCCAATTGGTGCTGTCCTCGCCTATTCCCGCACAGATATCGGGTACATATGACCTGCGTTCTCCCTCAGCTTGGGATTTGATCAAAGATGCTGCCTCTGTGTTGGTGAATCCAAACGATCAGGTCATCCGCGTCATCGGCGATCCCGTCAAAGAAGCGGGCCTGTTGATCGAGGTCACTTTGTCCACCACGCCGTTGCGCATGGCTATGATCGAGTATGGCATCCGCATTTTAATGCTGTCGGCTGTGATTTCGTTCTTTACGGCGGCTTTGCTGTTTGTTGCTGTGCGCCAACTTATCGTGAAACCGATCAAACATGTGGTCGGCGCCATGACGTCCTATGCCTTGGCGCCAGAAGATGCGCGCCGTATTATTGAGCCCTCGGCGGGCGTTACTGAGCTGCGTGAGGCGGAAATCGCCTTATGTGAAATGCAGATGGAGCTGACAGGGGCATTGCGGCAAAAAGAGCGCTTGGCGCAACTGGGCGGTGCTGTTGCCAAGGTGTCTCATGATCTGCGCAACATTTTGACCACCGCACAACTTTTCACGGACCGTTTGGAATATTCCGATGACCCTGCGGTGATACGCTCTGCGCCGAAACTTGTGAACTCGATCCAGCGCGCTGTGAACCTATGCGAATCCACTTTGGCCTTTGGTAAAGCTGAAGAGCCTGCGCCCGCCCTCAAAGGCGTGCGTATTTCCGAGCTCGTGGCCGAAGTGATTGACAGCGAACGCCTTGCTATTGGTGATTTCGATTTGTCCTTCTCCGAAGATGTGCCCGCCACCTTGGTCCTGCGCGCGGACGACGAACAACTTCACCGCGTGATATCAAATTTGGTGCGCAATGCCCGCCAAGCGATCATGGCCACAGGCAAGTCTGGTGAAATTTCTGTGTCCAGCTTTGAGGATACAGATGAATGGCTTATTCATATCGCGGATACCGGACCTGGCTTGCCCAAGAAAGCCCGTGAACACCTGTTCCAACCGTTCCAGGGGGGCACGCGCAAAGGTGGCTTTGGCCTTGGTCTCGCGATCGCGTCCGAGCTTGTGAGAGGGCACGGAGGGCATTTGATCTTAGAAAACAGCGACGAGACCGGCACGCGATTTGCGATTCACCTTCCCAAAGGGTTTGCTCAATCTGAGGGTGCCGCGCAAAAGCCTATTCTTGCGTAAAATATGCTCGCAAACCAAACTTTTTTACAAAAAGCGCGATTGGCCCCTTGCGCCCCCCCGCCACACTCGGTAAATCGCCCCCATGAGCGCACCCGTAGCTCAGCTGGATAGAGTACCTGACTACGAATCAGGGGGTCAGAGGTTCGAATCCTCTCGGGTGCACCATTTTACTCAACATATTTTATATAAATCAATCGATTGAAGTTTTCTTCGTTCGTCAACCCACCTCTGGTAGATTGCTTGGAGTGTGAGACCTATTGGGTCTCATCTTGTATTTCGAACTACTAGGCAGTGTAGAGAAAAGCAAACGAGCCCACCGCCCTTAGTCTCGATCAACGCGAACGGCCCACAGCGGACATTGACACACCTTGCAGCGAAGGACAGGATTGAGCCCATCTTGACACGATTTTGCAGTGCAGCGAATGTTCATTGTACTTGAAGTAGGCGGACTAAATGTGACCGATTACCTAGAAAACGCCGAGCGGCTATGGAGCTTCCACTGCGTATTCGATGAACTAGTGCCTTCAGATGTTATCGTCGGCTTAGGGTCCTACGATTTACGGGTGGCGTCGCGTTGCGTTGATCTTTTTGGACGTGGCCTCGCTAAAAAGATGGTTTTCTCGGGTGCTTCAGGGAATTGGACGAAAGATCTTTATGCCGCAACTGAAGCAGAGGCGTTCGAACTGCACGCAAAGGAGATGGGGGTGCCCGAAGAAGCCATTTTGCTAGAGCCGTCGGCGACGAACATTGGTGAAAACATGCGGTTTTGCGCTCGAATCGTGCCGGATGCGGCGTCGGTAATCATCGTCACAAAGCCGCAGACACAGCTGAGAGCACTCGCCACGGCCAAAGCGCAATGGCAAGGCGTATGTGTTTCGGTCACAGCGCCAGAAGTTAGCTTTCTAGACCAGCAGCTTCCTCACCACGACGAACGCGCATTGATCTGTGAAATGGTCGGAGATTTTGCTCGAATGGAAGACTATGCGCGCAAAGGGTTTCAAACCGAGGTGGATGTCCCACCTGAAACTCAGGCCGCGTTTAGTGCTTTGGTAGCGGCGGGCTATGTTGACCATTTGCCAAAGCAGACATCATGCAGTTGATCTGCAATGGCGGCAAAGTCCCGCATTGCGGACCTCGATGCATCACGTAGCGAACGACGGCTCTCCGCCCTTAGTTATCGCTGCAGGCCATAGCTCTTTCAATCAGAAACATGTCTTCCAATGCCCGCTGATAGGGCGGCGTTAGGGCGTACCAGCTTTTTTGTTTTCGCACTAAGCGCATGACGCCTCTTGATCGAAGCTTCCGAACGGCCTTCAGCAAGCTTTCATTATACTCGGGTATACCCCCATGCACTATGCGTTGCCGCTTTAGGGTGTGTCGAAGGCTTGATAGCGCTCTCGTCATCGGCCTTTTCAATCAACACCATCAGGGCCAGCACCAATGATGACGGCGTGGGTCTTTTCGATTTGTGTCATAGGCTATGTCTGTGCTTTTTTTATGCCGGGGTAGAGATACACTTTGTCGTCGGAAAAATCGAAATCTGGATCGTCCCATGCGACCATCTTGCCGGGATTTAAAAGCCCTTTTGGGTCTGTTTCTTTTTTGAACGCGAGCTGCAACTCGTCAGTCTGTTTCATCCCGCCCTCTTCAAGCGTGTAGCGGTGAGGATTGAACACAGGCACGCCAGCATCATCATGCTGGCGCATGATTTCGTTCAAGCGATCATCTGTGGAGTAGCGCACCATGGACAGGCCAAAACAGGTCACATTGCCATCAAAGCGTAGGAATTCGAGGTGATGCGGGACCTCATCGCCAAACATCTCGAACGTCTTCGCGACCAGTTCAACCTGATTGGGATAGGGATACAAAGACTGGATATAAGTCATGCCGGGTGCGACCTTCATCGCTCGCAGGGTGGTGTGGTTCCAGCTCAGCTCGAAGACGGACGGTATACCCTTGAGGTCGTCGATTTCGTCGCTGCGAAACGCCACATGCGCGGGGTAGTGCGTGGTGAGCGCCAATAAGGGCATCATTGCATGGGGCGCGGCCATGATCAGGACAACATGTTTGCCCTCAGTCATAAATTTCTGGTGGCGCTTGAAGGTTTGAAACGGGATTGGGGCAGCAATGACAGAGACCAGTTTGGTCAAAATTCCGTCTTGGCTTCCTAAATCATTGGCGTATTTTGTGGCCTCAATAAAATCATCAAACTCGACGATCATATCCACCCAATCATAGGCGACGGTCAGTGGCATTTCGACCTCTGTTATGATGCCGTTTGTACCGTAAGCATGGGCCACCTTTTGCAAGTCATCACCATGTAAATCGATAATGCGGGGCTCTGCCTCCATTGTGATGACACGTAGGCGGATGATGTTACCTGGATCGCGAAGACCACCCCACTGGATCGACCCAATACCAGATGAGCCGCCTGCAACAAAACCGCCAATCGTGGCCGTATGTGCGGTGGATGGATGCATGCGCAATTCTTGCATGGAGTGCGCGCGGGTGGCTTTGTCGATGTCTGAAATAATCGCTCCCGCTTGGGCGATCACGCGGCCTGGGGCGATCTCGCGGATTTCTGTTAAGGACGTTAGGTCCAGAACCACGCCGCCGGACAGAGGCATGGCTTGTCCGTAGTTGCCTGTGCCGCCGCCACGCACAGTGATGGGAACGTCATGCGCAAAACAGGCGCGGATTGTTGTAAGCACGTCCTCTTCCGTTTCTGGAATAACCACCAGATCGGCAATGACGTGATCCAGTTCTGGTTTCAGGATCGGCGAGAAATAAAACGCATCGCGGCTTTTCAGGCGAACCAAATTAGGGCTGTCGATGATGTTGAGTCCGCAGAGGTCGGCCTTTAAAGAGTTAATGTTCATTTGGGTGGCTCCATGAGTGCGTCGAGTTCGCTATAATCAGGTAGGGTGGAGTTAATTTGTACGCCGTCCCGCAGGACAATCCGGTCGCTTTGCGGGCGCGACAGGAGTTCGGTCCAACTGCGCGCGCGAAACATGATCATGTCCGCGGGCTGACCCGTTGCTATGACGGGAGCTGCTATTCCCATAAGGTTGGCGGGAGCCGCCGTAATGGCTGCAGGCCACTGGTCGATGGGGTGATCTAGGTGCAAAATTCGCGTCGCCATTCGGTAGACTTCAACCATGTCGAGGTCCCCAAAAGCGTAAAACGGATCGCGCGTATTGTCGGATGCGATGGCAACGTTGATGCCACGTGCTTGCATTTCATGAACCAAAGTCACGCCACGCCAGCGCGGGGTGGTTCCGTCATGGCGGCGGTCTTGTAGGTAGAGGTTGCACATGGGTAGGGTCGTTATGGACAGACCCGCCTTAGCGACAAGATCAAGGGTATGGCGTGCCGTATCGTCAGGTTGATGCGCGATTGAACAGCAGTGACCGACGTTAATGCGGCCTGCGAAATTATGGCGTAGGGCGGCCAGTGCTATGAGGTGCAGGGAATTGACATCAGGATCACCGGTTTCATCGGCATGAAAATCTAGATCAAGGCCGTGCGCTATCGCCGTCACGAATATCTGATCGATCAAGGCTTCAATATCGGGCACCATATATGTGACAGCCCCAAGCACGCCGTTAGCGGCTTGAACGCGTCTGGCGAGAGCTTCGAAACTGTCCAAGTCGCGGACGGCATCGATCCCGACGAGGCAGACAGCTTGCAAGGTAATCTTACCCGCCCATGCGTTACGTATTTTTTCAAAAACGGGCCAAGAGATCGCGTCTTGCGGAGTCTGTGAATCGATGTGCGTGCGTATGGCACTGGTGCCATGGGCGTAGGCGCAGCGCAGGGAAAAATCCATTCGGCCGGCCAGATCATCGGCCGACCAGTTTGCCGCAGTGTCGGTCGCGACAGCATTGAGCGCTCCACCAAAGCTGCCATCTGGATTCGGTTGACGGCTCCAGATGTGCCCCTTGTCCAGATGGGTATGACAATCCACCAATGTCGGGGTGATTATACGCCCCGCCAAATCAGTTGTAGGGCCTTCAGTGGGCTGGCCATATGCGGTTACGGCATCGATTTTTCCACGCTTTAAGCTGACATTGACCCGTTGAAAACCACCGTCATCGGGCACACCAATGATCTGCGCAAGATGAGTAGAGTGGACACGCGTGTTGCTCAGAGTGATGTCGCCGCCTAATAGGGTCACAAGCATGCCTCTTGAGGTGAAAAGATGTCGCTAGGATCGGTTTGGATCATGTCCGCTATAAGGCCGGCAAATCCCTTTGCGGCCCATTTTGCACTTGCCGCGCCTTTGGTCGCGCTTGCTGCCGCAGCATTTCCAATCGCGCCTGAAAGGTTCAGGTCTGCAGCGATCCAGCCAAATCCATGGGGGCCTGTGGCGTTTAGATATGTGTTCGTGTCGGCGATTTTTACGTTCTGTGAAACGAAATTCTTGGCCTGTGTCATGTCGACCAAATCAGGTCGAAAATGCAGCATCAAAGAGGTCTCGATATCGCCGCCGTGAATGCCGTGCCGCAGCTCGAGTTCTTCGTAAAGCCCCTCTGGTTGTCCAAACCGAAACCAACTGGTTTTGGCAACAAGAAGACCGTGCTTGATACGGAGGTTCCGAGCGACAATACCCATGATGTCTTCATTGCCGCCGTGGGAATTCATGATGATCAACTTTTGAATGCCTGTGCGGGCAACGGCATGACCCAGCGCCGTCCACATGTCGATCAGGGAGCTTGCATCAAGGCTGAGCGTTCCGGGCGCAAACAGATGTTCATCAGATTTCCCAACCCGTTGGATGGGCAAAATGCGTAGGTCCACATCGATCGGTAAATGTTGCGCGACGGTTTCTATCATGCCTTTGGTGAGCGCCGTGTCCGTACAAAGAGGCAGGTGTGGGCCGTGTTGTTCTGTGGCCGCAATAGGCAGCATTGCTATGGTGTTTTTAGGATCAATAGAGTCGAAGTCACGGGTGCAAAAATCGTCCCACCAAATACGCCGCACGGTCACGAAAGCACCTGTTGGGCTGCGACGATCTCGACTTCGACCTTGAAATCAGGGTGGGTGAATCCTCCAACGATCATCAATGTTGATGCGGGAGGCGGTGCGCTAAAAAACGTGTCGCGCGCCTCCATGTAGGGGCTCATATAGGCACGATCTGTAACATAGGCATTCACACGCACAACGTCGTCCAGTGACATGCCCGCAGCAGACAAAATCTTTGATGCGTTTTCGAAACATACCTTTGTTTGCGCCCCCGCATCTTCAGGGATGAGGCCTGTATCGTCCATGCCAAGCTGACCAGAACACCAGACCCAACGGGCAGGATCCGTGACTTCAATCCCGTGGGAATATCGGGCGAACGGGGCGGGTAAGTCTGTCGGTGTAAGCGCTTTGCGCATGTGCAATCTCCAGTCGCGGTTCTAGTTCATTAAGCACGTGCGCCTGATGCCGCGAAAGAGACCGCTTGTTATAGCGGGTATGGCATTTGGCTTATGATGGAATGCGCAGCGTTTGTTTCGCGACATTTCGAACCGTGCGGCGCAACCAATGCCCGAAAGGGGAATGGTGCGATTTCTCGTGCCAAAAGAGCCACGCAGTCATCAAGCCAAGTTCTGATGGCGCTTCGAGGACTGTGACGGGCAGTGTGGCGGCCATCTCCTCAGCAAACGGGCGCGCCGTGGTTAAAACCAAGTTGGATTGGGGCACAATCTGGCGGGCAAGCGCAAATTCAGGCACCGTAACCACCACGTTGCGCGATTTGCCGAGTTGAAGAAGTCGACCGTCAATTGGCGTACCGGCCACCACCGCGGCCGGGCTCGGAGAAATATGATCCAGTGTGAGATATTCATCCAAGGTCAATTGGTTTTGAGCCGCATGTGCATGGCTGCTTGAAACAACACAGGCGATGTCGCATTCCATAAGGGGGGCGAAGCGCAGGTTAGGGTAGGGATCTTGCCGACTGGAGATAACGAGATCAATGTCCCCGTCATGAAGCTGCTGTTTTATTTGCTCGGGTGTGCCGGGTTGAATGATTTCGACACACGCATGGGGCGAAGCAGTGTGAATGGCCTGTATGAGCGGTGGGATTAAAAGAGATCCAAGACCAAAATATGCGACAATGCGGATGTCGCGCTCAGATGTCGCTGGGTCAAATCCTCCGGGAGGGGTCAGCAATAAATCGATATCAGTCAAGACACGATCTACGGCGGCAGAAATATCTTGTGCGCGCTCAGTACACACCATCCCAGCGCCAGAGCGCACCACAAGCGGGTCATCAAAGGTGTCTCGCAATTGGCGTAGCGTTGCGCTGACAGCAGGTTGACTCAATCCAAGTTGCACGGCCGCGCGCGACACGCTGCTTTCGTGCAGCACAGCTTGCAGGACCTGCAAATGCCGAAGGTCAATTTTAGATGCCAACGCGGATCCTCCGTTTCGGTCCATGCTCTTTTTCGTCAGTTTCGATATCGCGCAATGCGTTGCGGATTTCGATTTCGAGAATGTTGATCGCCGAATTTGTTATGCCTTTTTCGTGTCGAGCAAGACTGATTTCCACCGGAAGCGTGATGGCTGACAGGGGTGCGAACATCAACGTTTGGCGCTTTAGATCCTCGACCACATCAATGCGTGGTAGGACAGCAATGGCCCCGTGGTGACGCGCCATTTCTATCAAATTGCTGACGGAGTTTGAGCTGTGGTGCGGCCTTAAATCCAGTCCCGCCCGCGCCAAAAGGTCGGTGATAGGTCGATGAAGGCGTTGCGATCCGTCCGGCAAAACGATCCCGTGATCTACATAATCTGCCAGACGTTCAGATGAGCGATGGGCGATGGGGTGATCACTGGCAAACACTGCGCCGACACGGCTGATGAAACGCGCAGTGACATTGATAGAGGGGTGTTCCGGCAGAAATTGCGCGACGGCAATATCAGCCTCGCCTGAAACCAGTTTTTGCAAGGCGATGTCCGGTGTCGCGATCGTCAGGTCAATTGAAATGCTCGGATGGCTTTCGCGGATCTCTGCTAGAATCGGAAGTAAAACCCCATTGGCCAGCCCATCGGTGGCAAAAATATGAACAACCCCCCCATGGTTGCCGCGTAGTCGTTCGATCCGGTCCAGTGTTTTACTGTGTTCCTTAAGCGTTTCACGAATGTGTTCGATCAGAACTTCACCGACGGCTGTGAGACGAAGCGTTTTGGGGAGCCGTTCGAAAATGGGCGCGCCCAGTTCTTCTTCGTAGGTCAAAATTTGACGATTGATTGAGGATGCAGAAATATTGAGGCGTTCGGCTGCGCGCCGAATGGAGCCCGTCCGCGCAACCATATCGAGATATCGCACTAATCGTGAATGAAGCATCAGAGCCTGTATCCAAGTTGGGGTGAGCATGGTTGTGAGTGTTGTTATCGTCAGTATGGATGCATTTGTAGTATGGATGCATTTATTGTGTAGATAAATAGGCAACGCAATGTGCACGGAGATTGTGCGCCTCTCGATGGCCTTCAGTATAGATAAGGGCATATATTGGGTATGTATCGTTCAATATGCCCGCCGAACCTTGGCCCCCAACAATACTCAGGGTGCCTATATTTTATCCAATTTGACACTATTTTGATCATTTATCGGTATTTTTTAGCGGCTTTATCAACTTTTCATGTTTCGGTCTGGTGGTGTTTTTGATGAAAACCTCACAACCAGACTGAAAGTGTCGCGGAAGTGTGCGCCGCAGGCCCTGACGTTTAATAATTGTGCGCCGTTCTCTTTTTGCGCTCACAGTGTCCGTAAAATGGTGCTGTAGCCTCGGGATTTTGAGACATATCAAGTTCATACTGATCGCAGTCTTAACGATTGGACAGGCAGACAGTCACAGGCCGAAATCAACCTTTTTCGCCTCGCTGACACTGATTGTGACACAAACTTGCCGGCGCGACTGATCTCGCATGCTGGTCAACAGGAAGGAAAACCAAAATGAAGTTCCTACCCATTACACGCCGTGCAACGTTGGGCCTATTGGCTGGTGGCGCTGCGTCATTGGTTGCGCCCGTTCGCTTTGCATCTGCTCAAGCAAGCTCGACTTTGAATTTCCAACTCTCGTGGCTGCCCTCTGTTCAGTTCGGCGGATCCTACGTCGCTGAAGAAAAGGGGTTTTGGTCTGAAAAAGGGCTGGATGTCAGCCTGTTGTCTGGCGGGCCTAACGCGCCAGTAGAGCCATCCGTCATGGCGGGAACGTCTTTGTTGGGCATCACCGCAGCGGATTATGCATCTGCGGCTGTGGCCGAGGGGGCGACATTCAAAATTATCGCTGTTGCGATGCAAAAGAACCCCTTCACCATTGCATCCCTTCCAGGAAACCCTGTGAATACCCCTGCTGATTTGGTGGGCAAAAAGATCGGAATGGCTGTTGCGAATACACCGATTCTCGCGGCTCTATGCGCATTAAATGATGTCGATATCACTGAAATCGAGATCGTGCCAACGCAATACGACCCCGCGCCACTGGTCAATGGTGAGGTCGATTGCTTGCTGTGCTGGCTCACGGATTTACCGATCGCGATGACAATGGCGGGCATTGAGAATGTCACCATGTTGATGGCCGACTTCGGGTATGCGGTGCACAGTCAAACCTATATCGTCACCGAAGATGCGCTCGAAAATCAACGCGAAGAAGTCGTCGCATTGATGGCTGGCGAAATCGAAGGTTGGAACGCTTATTTTGCCGACACGGATGCAGCTGCCGAGCTGACCGTGGCCAAGTTCCCTGATCTGGGGCTTGATCTGGAAACTCAGAAAATTCAGGCCGCAAAGCAGGTTGACCTCATGGTTTCCCCGTTGACGGAAGAGTTCGGCTTTGGCTGGTTCACGGATGAAACTGTTGCTGAAAACATTGCAACTTTGGGCCTGCTTGGCCGAGAGGTGTCGGCTGATCTTTGGGACCGTTCCGTTCTTGAAGAAATCTACGGGTAAGCCAATGTCGATGAAGCGCAGTGAACAAGACCCTACGTCTGATAAAGGGCCGCCCAAAGTCGAAACATGGGCTGTTAATAAAGTTTTCGGACACGGGGCCTCTGCGGTTCAAGCTGTAAGTGACGTAGAGCTTACTCTTGAGCCGGGGACGACCACTGCGCTTGTCGGGCCTTCGGGCTGCGGGAAGTCGACGTTGTTGCGGATGATCGCAGGGTTGGAAGATCCAACATCTGGGGCCATCCGTATCGGCGGCGAGGAACCACATGTCGTCGCACGCCAAGGACGATTGTCTGTTGCTTTTCAAGATCCGTCGCTTCTGCCGTGGCGGACTGCGGCATCCAACGTGGCGTTGGCGCGTCGGTTGGCGGGCCTGCCTAAAGACCCTGAAAAGGTACAAAAACTCCTGTCGTTGGTCGGGCTTGACGGATTTGAAGACAAGCGACCTGCCGAATTGTCTGGTGGCATGCGGCAACGCTGTGCCATTGCGCGATGTTTGGCGACCGGCGCACGGTTGCTGCTTCTAGATGAACCTTTTGGTGCGGTTGACGAGATGACGCGCCGCCGTCTGAACCTTGAATTGCCACGCGTTTGGGAAGGGCAGGGCACGACAACTCTGCTTGTAACGCATTCGGTGACTGAGGCCGTTTTGCTGTCCGACCGCGTGATCGTGATGAGCCATCGTCCCGCCCGTATCAGCGCGGACATTGCTATCAGCATCGCACGACCACGACGTGCGTCTCACCTCACCAGCCCAGCGTTCCTTGGCTATGTGACGCAGATCAATTCCGCATTGGGAATTGTTGATGACCCTGCCGAAGATAACACAGCGCTGACGGTATCTATATGACATCGCAACACTTTTTGACAGCGCCTAAAGTGCGGACTTATTTTGCATTTTCTGTCCTGTTAATCCTGTGGGAATTGGTGTCACGGCTGGCTTTTTCTCAGCTTTATATCATCTCCCCGCCTACGGCGATTTTCCTGCGGATCATTGAAGGCCTGCCGCTTTACGGACGGGCTTTGGGCACCACTGTTTCCGAGGCGCTTTTGGGGTTCGTCGCGGGCAATCTTGCAGCGATTATTCTTGCCACGTTGGTTGTCGCCATGCCCCGGATTGAGCGGTTGGTACAGGCCATTGCATTGGTTGTTTTCTGTTTGCCGCTTGTGGCGACTGGCCCAATTTTGCGAGTAATTTATGGCCCCGGTTGGGGACCACAGGTCACATTGGCCGCGTTATCAGTGTATTATACGACTTTCGTTCCATTGGTTGTCGGACTGCGTGCCGTTCCGCCCAGTTGGCTGGATCTGGTCGCAAGTTATGGACGCAGCCGTTGGACGGCGATCACCGTTGTGCGCGCACGTGCAAGTCTGCCCTATTTGGTTGCCAGTCTAAAAATTGCGGCACCTGCAGCTTTTCTAGGCGCGATCGTTGGTGAATTTACAGGGGCAGATCGCGGCATTGGAGTACTTGGTATTCAAGCTATGCGTACGCTAGATGTGGATGGAACTTGGGCATTGGCCACGATTGCCTCGGCTGTGGCGATTATAGGTTATGCCTTGGTGGGCTGGGCTGGGCGTCTCTTATCGATTGGTGAACCGCCAACGCTTATGGTGTCTCCTTCTGTTAAAGCCCCCAAAGTTTTCTGGCAAAGAATCGGCTTGGCCATTGGTGCGCCTTTGTTGTCAATTACAGTGGTTCTGTTGTTGTGGCAGATTTCCATGGATACGCTGGATTTGTCGCGTTTCTTTGCCAAACGTCCTGGCGATGTTTGGGCGTATCTCATGACAAGTTCGCAGGCCGTGGCGCACCGCAGCGAATTGTTTGCAGCGCTCAGTGAAACGATGGTCGTCACTGTATTGGGTTATTTTACTGGCCTCGCACTTGGTGCAGTTTTGGCAGCGGTGTTTTGCCTGCTGCCAGCTGTAGAAAAAGTCGCCTCCCCTGTGGCTATTGCTCTGCGTTCTATTCCGATTGTGACAACTGCTCCGCTCTTGGTTTTGGCGTTAGGGCGGGGGCAAGTTGGGATGCTGACGATCGTTGCTGTGATGATCTTTTTTCCAACGTTGGTGTCCTGTTTGCATGGATTGCGTCAGTCACCAGGACAAGTGATCGACTATTTTGATAGCTTCCGCGCACCGCCCCTGACGCAACTGTTTTTGGCGCGGGTTCCCGCGATGTTGCCGTCCTTGTTTGCCGCCGCACGCATGGCTGTACCGATGGCCGTTTTGGCTGCCACAGTTGCGGAATGGCTGGCCACAGGAACAGGCATTGGCAACCTTATGGCGCTGACCAGTTCGACCAGCAATTACAATATGTTGTGGAGCTGTGTGACCATTCTCACTATCGTTTCCGTTGCAGGCTACGCGCTGGTCGCGATGCTTGAACGGCGCGTTCTTTCCCACTTTGCCCCTGAACAGGTGATATAATGACTGACCAACCTTTAGGCCTTTCCAAGACGCTGGCCCTGTATGAAAGCCTTGTCGCCGATGTGGCTTTTCTTGACGCGGCCCCTGTCGTGTTTGATGGCGCATTGGCAGCCGAGGTCATGGCGACTTTGGTCGGCGAGGCGCGCCTGTTGGATCGTCGCCAATTTGATAAGTGGTATGATTTATGGGCCGAGGATGCGGCGTTCTGGGTGCCTTTGCATCAAAATCACCATCCCGCGCGAGATCAAGGCCTGATCATGGATGACCATCGCCGCCTGCGTGAACGGGTGTGGCGGATGCATGATACATCGGCTTGGGCTTTGGTGCCCTATGCGCAGACTGTGCGCATGGTGGGCGGGGTTGAGGCATGGCCATTGCCTGACAGCGATGCGGATGTGATCGCCACCAGCGCGATCAGCATCACGCACGAGCGCACCGGCAAAGTGACGGTTTTGGCGGGACGACAAATCCACCGCCTGCGACGCACAGATAATGGGTGGCAGATTGTACGCAAGATAATGCTTTGCCCTGCGATTTCCGCTGGAATGCCCCATCTGGGCTGGATCCTTTGATGACTATGAACGGGAGACCCACCATGGGTGAAAATATGGGTAAAAATGACCCTGAAACCAATCTTGAACGCGATATTTCCGACAGCCTGCGCCCCGACGCGATTGTCGCGCGAGGGCCTGATTTGACCGATGAAGTGGAGCACCTGATCCGCAAGGATGTTGTGCATCGCCGCGTTTATACGGACCCTGATCTTTTTAATATCGAGATGGATCGGATCTTTGGCGCGACGTGGTGCTTTATCGGCCATGAATCCGAAGTGCCCGAACCTGGCGATTTTGTGCGCAAAAGATTGGGCAAGCGTCAGATCATTTTGGTGCGCACCCGCAAAGGCGAAATCCGTGGATTGCTGAACCGTTGTAGCCACCGCGGCACCACGTTGGTCGGCGAAGAAGAAGGCTGCGCCAAGCGCTTTACCTGCCCCTATCATGGCTGGGCGTTTGATCTTGATGGTCATCTGCAAAGCCTGCCTGTGGCCGACAGTTACAGCAAGCTTTATGAGCGGCCTTTTGATTTGGGGCAGATCAAAGTTGTTTCCCATCGCGGCTTTGTCTTTGGCACCTTGGCAGCAGAGCCTATGCCGCTTGATGAGTGGCTCGGGCCAGCGAAGCTTTGGCTCGATGAGCATATTGATCGTCACCCTAGCGGCAACATCCGTGTGCTTAAAGCGCCGATCAAACAGACCTATAAGGCCAACTGGAAAATGGCGTGGGACAATGCCGCCGACGGCATCCATGCGACCTTTGCGCACCGGTCTTACAACCTGCTGGGCAAAGAGGCCGAGACCGACACCATCTTGTCGCGCAATCCTGCGGTTTCTCCCATGGTAGGCTACACTCTTGGTCACGGGCACTGTGTTGTTGATCAGCGTCCAGGCATTCCCGATGGGCCGTGGTCGACCATGCGGCCCCTACCAACGCGCGAAGATCTTGAGGCCTCACTGAAAGAACGGGGCGGTGATATCCCGCGCGAGACATGGGACCTGATGACTGGCAATATGGTCAATCTGAACATCTTCCCGAACTTGATTTTCGTGGGCAACCAGATGGTTGTGCCTGAACCTATTTCGGCTGATGAAACCTTGATGAATTACTACCTCGTGATGGCGGACGAGACGCCTGAGGAAGTGAATTTGATGCGGATGCGCGTGGACGAAGATTTCATGTCTTTCGGTATTCCCGATGATTTTGAAATGTTTGAGCGGGTCCAAGAAGGTTTGCAAACCATCGAAGAGGAATGGGTTGATGTCAGCCGTGGCGATGACGCAGGCGATGTGGTCGATGAATACGGCTTGGCCACAGGGGACCTCGCTTCAGAAGCGCCCATTCGACACTACATGCAAGAATGGAAACGCATTATGGCGAAACCTATTCCCACGACGATCCGCCGCGCGCGGATCGAAGACAGCAAATTCATGAAAGCTCAGAAACTTAAAGCGGAATCGGCTGCAGCAGCTGCCGCCGACGCAAAATAAGGACGATCGATATGACAACTGACAGCAACAAAGCCCTCGTGCGGGCCTATCACACTGAGCTTTGGGAAAAGGGCGATAAGACCTCTATCGACCGATACTGGAGCGCGGATGCCAAGGTCGACGTGACCGATTTTGACAGCAATGCCATCGACGCGATTCATGACGACGTGGCGCGCTACTGGGGGGCCTTCAAAGACGTTGAAACTGAAATTTTGACGTTGGTTGCCGAAGGGGACCAAGTTGTTTTGCACTGGCAAACGTCCGGTCTGCATTTTGGCCCTTACGGCGATGTCGCGGCCACCAATAAGCGGATCACCATGGCGGGGATCGATATTTTGCGCATCGAGAATGAGCGCATTGTTGAGTGTTCGTCCATGTGGGACGGGCTGAGCGTTTATGACCAGCTGGGCGTGCTCAACATCGGGTAACGCGCTTTTGTGCACCATTTTAAATAGAACGGAGACCAAAAATGGCCGAGTTCACACTTCCTATCGTTGATATTTCGCCTTTCCTTGAGGGCACGGCTGCGGGCAAAGAGCGGGTCGTCTGCGAGTTTGCTGATGCCTTTGAAAGCGTCGGCTTTGCGGTCATCACGGGCCACGGCGTGCCTGAAATCTTGACCAATGGGCTCTATGACGCCGCGACTGAGTTCTTTCAGGAACCTTTTGACGCCAAGATGACCTATTCCCCGCCTGAGGCTGCGAAAAGCCGTGGGTATCTGCCCATGGGTATGGAAAGCGTCGCCAAAACCCTGAAAGGGGAAACGCCGCCAGATCTGTGCGAGGCACTGGTGTTTGGCGCGCCACATCATGAGGGCGAAGAGGGGCACAGCGCTAATTTCTACCCCGAAACACCGGCGAGTCTTGCCGGTTTGGTGACAGAATATACCGACGCGATCTTAACGCTGAACGCCGCCTTGATGCGCCTGTCTGCGCTGGCGCTGGATCTGCCAGAAGATTACTTCGCGCCGATGTATGCGGATCCCTCGCTGACCCTGCGTTTTGTGAATTACCCAGACCAAGACACTGATCCTCTGCCTGGCCAATTGCGCTATGGCGAGCATCATGATTACGGCGCGATCACCATTTTGCGCCAAGATGCCGCCCCAGGCGGTCTTGAGGTGATGGCTCTTGACGGCACATGGCATGAAGCAAAAGTCATTCCAGAATCTTTTGTCATCAATGTGGGCGATTTGCTGTCGCGCTGGACCAATGATCGCTGGCGCTCCACTTTGCACCGTGTATCCAATCCTGCGCGCACCGCGACGGGTTCCACGCGCCGTTTGTCCATGGTGGCCTTTACCGGGCCTGCGGGTGACACGACTGTCTCGGCCTTACCAAGCTGCGTGTCACAAGACGCGCCGGCCAAATATGAGCCAGTATCGGCTGGCGATTACATCATGTCCAAAATCCGTGCGTCCCACGATCTTGCAAAGACATAGGGATCCATTCCCAAGGTCAGGCTCGGCTTCTCTCGTGCTCTGCAGGAGTGCGGGGGCCCGTCCGAGGCCGTCGAGGATGTTTTCGTGGGGCGGCTGGCCTTTGGCCTAGTCAGGTTGTTGGTGGTCGAATTCGGCCAAGTTCCCAATGATCTCAGCGTTTCGAAATAAAGCTTTTTGGTGCAGTGGGTTCATGTGTCTGACGTCAGCGCTTACCAATGCAGCCTGTGACGTTTTTAGAGAACGAACTAGAGGCGTCTCTCCCAACGCCATTGCCAGATCGCCAGTGCATATCACAAGGTCCTCGACCTTCCACCAGACGGTTTTGTTGCACAAATCAACGGTGACTTGGAACACGCCCTATCACCTCGCCTGCAGGTTGGATCAGGGCGGCGTCTGCACCGTGCCTTGCGTCACTGGATTTGTGCGGGTGTATGAGCGTGGTGGTGGGTGATTGTCATCGGTTTATGAGGCGGCATCAAGCCGCGACAGGTCCAGACTGCTCACGCATGAAATTTGGACGAAGTCGATCCATGGTGCTCATGATTCAACCAAATCGTTTATTCAGTCGCTCTATGTGTTGTGAAACATCGCGTAAATTTTTCCGCACCCGCAGGGTCTATTGAGGCTTTGAAATTCTTGAGACCAAAGCATGTTACGCAATGCGGTCGAACTTTTGAAAGGGACGATAATACTATGGAGCCCATTTTATCCCATATCGATTTCAAGGCTGTCTTTTCTTCAGTGAAAGGTCTTGTGCGGGCGTTCGCAATGGGCAGTGCGGCTGCTTTGATGTGTAGCACGCCATTGCGCGCTGACACTGATGTTATTTTTGGCGAAAAAGTGCGCCAGTATTTGCTTGAAAATCCTCAGGTCATTTTGGAAGCTATGGATCTGTTGGCCGCTCAACAACAGCAGACCTTCACGCGCGATCTGATCGCGCCATATGTGACAGACTTGTTCGAGACTGAGATGGATTTACGCATGGGGGCTGCTGACGCGTCGCGCGTGATTGTTGAATTTTTCGATTACAATTGCGCAGTGTGCAGGGCCAATGTGCCTGCGATGCGTACTTTTATTGCGGCGAATCCCGATGTGGCGATTGTCAAAAAACATCTGCCTATATTGACGCCGGGATCTGAGCGCGTTGCGCGTTTTGTATTGGCTGCGCGCAAGGTTTATGGCAGTGAAGCATATTCAAATTTGCACAACGCGCTGTACGCAAAAGTTGGACCGTCCAATCTCAGCCGATTGTCGAATTATGCCAGTGATTTGGGTCTGGATGCGGATAAAATTATTGCTGAAATGCAAGACGAAGAGATCAGTGCGATTATAGATCGGCACCGCACCATCGCCATCGCCTTGCAGGTGGTCGGGACGCCAACATTTGCGACCCGAGATAAGATACATGTGGGGGCTGTGACGCCTGAAATTTTAGCCGAATTGGCCCCCGTGCGCTAACGAAAGCCGCTAGTCGACAAAGGCCTTTTCAACAACAAATTCAGCGGGCTGGCTGTTGGCGCCTTCAGATAAGCCTTGCGCTTCACACAACGCCATTATGTCTTTGTTGAGCGCCATATTTCCACAGACCATCACGCGATCTTCAGCACTGTTCCAGTGCGGCAGACCGAGTTTTTCAAACACTTGTCCTGTACGAATATGATCGCTGATACGGCCTTCGTTTTCTGAAGGCTCGCGCGTCGTTGTCGGATAATAGTGCAGCTTGTCGCCCACCAATTCGCCAATCAACGGATCGTCAGGCAGAGCGTTTGCCAGCGCGGCTCCATAGGCCAGTTCATCTTTGGTACGGCAGGTGTGGGCGAGGATCACCTCGTCATATTGCTCGTAGGTTTCAGGATCACGCAGCAAGGCGGCGAAAGGCGCAACACCTGTGCCGGTGCATATCATCCAAAGCCGTTTTCCAGGCAACAAAGCATCCAATACCAATGTGCCAACGGGTTTGGGGCGTAAAATAATCTCATCGCCTTCTTTGATCTTTTGCAACCGCGATGTCAGCGGTCCATCGGGGACTTTGATCGAGTAGAATTCCAGTTCCTCGTCCCATGACGGAGAAGCGATTGAATAAGCGCGTAAAAGCGGTCTGCCGTCGTCTTTAAGCAAACCAATCATCACAAATTCGCCGGAGCGAAACCGCAAGGACTGCGGGCGCGAGACGCGAAAGGAAAACAGGGTGTCTGTCCAATGGGTGACCGATGTCACGATTTGTGCATCGGGGAGTGTTTTAACTGCTGGAGTGTTCATATGTGCTTTCGTCTGATCAGTCCTGTTCTGCAGGCGCTTCCGAGAACAGGGTTTCAAGTTTATTCGGTGTTCCGTCGTGGTCATCCGCGTCAGGCAAAGGGTCTTTTGAACTTAGGATAACGGGCCAAACGGCTGCATATTTGGTGTTCAACGCAACCCATTTTTCAGCGTTCGGATCGGTGTCTGCCACGATGGCATCCGCAGGGCATTCTGGTTCGCACACACCGCAATCGATGCATTCTGATGGGTCGATCACTAGCATGTTTTCGCCCTCGTAAAAACAATCGACGGGACAAACATCCACGCAGTCGGTGTATTTGCAGGCGATACAGTTGTCGGTCACAGCATAGGTCATAGGGGCTCTTTCTTGTTGTTGTGACCTACTTTTCAGGAATCAAATTTAATGTCCGTCAAGTAATTGCTATTGGCGATTTCTGCACTGCGGCAAGGTGAAAAAAACAACGGTAAAGGTGGAAAATGCTCGATTCACTTCAGGTGTCAGAAGACCTGACACGGCTCACAATGTGTTGGCTGGATGGGCCCTCGTCGGAATTGTCGGCGCAAATATTGCGTCAAGAGGCGCGCGACGCGGCCTCGGTTCGGGCCCGCCATGATCATGGCCATTTTGCAGTTGCCGCAGATTTGCAAATCACAGCGCTCGAACCCGTAGGAGGCTTTGGCGTGAACATCCATTTCTCGGACGGACATGATCGAGGGATCTATCCTTTTGTGTATCTCAAGGAATTGAGTGAGCGGTTTGACAATTAACTGACATATCTACGCCGCATCGCGGCGCATGCTGAATGAAATCTTAAGGAGATTCTCATGGACGACATCCTCGATGGCATTGACCAAATTGACTGCGACATTCTTGTCATAGGAGGTGGTACGGCGGGCCCGATGGCCGCGCTGAAGGCTAAGCGTAAAAACCCTAACGCCAATGTTGTTTTGCTGGAAAAGGCGCATGTGAAGCGCTCTGGCGCGATCTCCATGGGTATGGACGGTCTCAACAATTCGGTGATCCCCGGGTATGCGACGCCAGAGCAATACACCAAAGAAATCACCATCGCCAATGACGGTATCGTCGACCAAGCGCCAATCTATCGCTACGCTGAAGAATGCTACGGCATTATTCAAGAGCTCGACGATTTCGGCATTCGGTTCCAAAAGGACCAAAACGGCGAATATGATGTTAAAAAAGTGCACCACATCGGCACTTACGTTCTGCCAATGCCCAACGGTGACACCGTCAAAAAGGCGCTGTACCGTCAGTTGCGCAAAGCCCGTATTAAAATTTCCAACCGGTACATGGCCACACGTTTGCTGACAGGCGAAGGCCGTGTCGCAGGCGCAATTTGTGTCAATACGCGCTCTGCTGAGTTCCTTGTGATCCGCGCCAAAGCCGTGATTATGTGCTTGGGGGCCGCGGGCCGTTTGGGTCTGCCAACATCTGGGTATTTGTACGGCACTTACGAGAACCCGACCAACTCTGGTGAGGGCTATTCCATGGCCTACCATGCAGGCGCTGGCCTCGCGAACCTTGAGTGCTATCAGATCAACCCGCTGATTAAAGATTACAACGGTCCTGCCTGTGCCTATGTTGCTGGCCCGCTTGGCGGCTACACAGCCAACGCCCAAGGCGATCGTTTCATCGAATGCGATTATTGGTCCGGCCAAATGATGCAGGAATTCTACGATGAATTACAGGGCGGCAAAGGCCCAGTGTATTTGAAATTGAACCACCTCGCCGAAGAAACGGTGTCCGAAATCGAACGCGTCTTGCACATCGTGGAACGTCCCACGCGCGGCCATTTCCATGCGGGGCGCGGCACAGATTACCGCAAACAAATGATTGAGATGCATATCTCTGAAATCGGCTTTTGTTCAGGTCACTCGGCTTCTGGAGTGTTCGTTGACGAGAATGCAAAGACCACGATGGATGGTCTTTATGCAGCGGGCGACATGGCGAACGTGCCGCACAACTACATGTTGGGCGCGTTCACCAATGGCGCAATCGCGGGCGAAGAAGCGGTTGATTACATTAAAGATGTTGATTTTGCTAAGTTCGATATGGGCGAAGTGGATCGCGAACGTACACGTGTATTGGCCCCAACCAAACGCGATGACGGCATCCCGCCAAATCAGATCGAATACAAGACACGTCGCTTGGTCAACGACTACCTTCAGCCGCCAAAAGTGACAGCCAAAATGTTGACTGCACAGGCACGTTTCGAAGAAGTGCGCCACGCGATGGAAACCGAGATGTACGTCAAAGACAGCCACGAATTGATGCGTGCGCTTGAGGCGTCATCGGTGATGGATTGTGCGGATATGGCAGCCTCTGCGTCGCTGTACCGGACCGAAAGCCGTTGGGGTCTGTACCACAACCGCGTGGAATATGAGCAAAACGACGAAGATTGGTTCTGCCACACCATCATGACCAAAGGCGCGGACGGCAAGCCGACCAGCCGCAAGCAAGATGTCAAACCATACATCGTTGAAATCGATGAAGCCGACAAAGGCGCTTATGCCAACCAACGTGTCACATCTGACACCGTAGCAGCAGAATAAGGACGCCGACTATGCCTCTGGCCCAAACCTCTACCTCCGTCCCAGTAATTGTTGATGATGCGCTTTGCATTGCCGACAAAGGCTGTACCGTCTGTGTTGACGTCTGTCCTTTGGATGTTTTGCGCATCGCCAAAATGGCTGACGACTCAAAGACAGCCTACATGAAGTACGACGAATGTTGGTACTGCATGCCGTGTGAGACAGATTGCCCGACGGGCGCTGTCACCGTGAACCTACCATTTTTGCTGAGGTAAGCGGATATGATCGATATTTTTGAAGACTTTAGCGACATTGAAGAACTGGCCGAAGACTTGAATGATCCCGCACCCGGTGCGCGTATCATGGCAGTGATTGAATTGGCTGACAGTGCTGATCCTGCAGCGATTCCTTATATCGCCAAAGCGATTGAGGATGAGGATGCAGGCGTACGGTTGCGTGCTGCGACTGTGTTAACTGACTTTGATGGCCCTGAAACCTCAGCCGCGCTTGTGATCGCGTTGAGCGATGTGGACGAGGCGGTGCGCAAAGCGGCCGCGTTCAGTTTGACCGAGTTGAAAGACCCAGAAGCTGGCACACCGCTTTTACCCTGTGTGGAGTCTGCGGATGAGTTCGTCAAAGTTTCTGCGCTGTGTGGCTTGAAAGAATTGCGTCGCCCTGACGCTTTGGCCCCTGCAATTGCAGCGCTTAAAGACAGCTCACCCGCTGTGCGCGCAGCGGCGGTGCAAGTGATTGGCTGGCTGCAAGATGAAACAGCGTTGCCTGCTATGATGGCAGCGGCGCGTGATGAGGACCCAAGCGTGCGACGCACAGCTGTGGCAACCTTTGGCTTTACCTCTGGCGAGCACGCTGAGGCCGCTTTGATCAAAGCACTTGGCGATGAGAATTGGCAAGTGCGTGAGGCGGGCGCAGAAACCTTGGCCAAGGCGGGTTCTGCCGCTGTTGAGGCTGACCTTATGGCCGCTTTGGACGATGATTATTGGCAGGTGCGCCTCAAAGCGGTGCGCTCGTTGGGCAAATTGGGTTTGACGGCGGCAGCGCCAAAAATCGGACCAATGATGTCTTTGGATATCCCGAACCTGCGCAAAGAATGCGCGGCTGTTTTGGGCGAATTGGCTGTCCCTGAGAGCGCTGTGTTCTTGGAAGACTACCGCGATGACGTGGATCCCGATGTACGCAAAAACGTACGTTGGGCGCTCGATAAAATCGCGCAAAGCGTAGCATAACTGCGCTCAAGTTTAACAGTTTTTACCTTAAGCCACCAAGCTTTGCTTGGTGGCTAATTTTGCGTCAATTTTTCTTTTAACACTTTGAATTTAAATAATAAAATTTAACGATTCGAATCGGTCATAACGCAAGAATTCCCCTTTATTTCGGCTCATTTTTGCCCGTGGTAGGATTATTGTGCCGAAAAAATGCGCATCGGACCATTTGATTTTTAAAAAGGTTATTTTGCCCCCCAGAAACGTAGACATTACACCTCCACCGTCCAGATAATGATTTCAATAAATAATAAACAGTCTGACAAACATGGAGTTGAATATGAAGTTTTCACGCACACTGGTTGCCCCGCTTTTGGCCGCCAGCCTCACAACATTTGCGAGCAGCCTTTCCGCAGAAACAATCGAGATCGCCGTTGGTCACCAATCGATGTGTACTGATACGTACACGGCCGGCATTGTGATCAAAGAACTTGGTTTGTTGCAAAAGTATCTGCCGACAGATGGCAAATACGCAGACGCTGAATATGACATCTCTTGGGCTGACTACAGCTCAGGTGGTCCAATCACCAACCAGATGCTCGCCAACAAATTGAACTTTGGCGTCATGGGCGATTACCCTCTGATCGTGAACGGCGCAAAGTTTCAAGAAACAGACAGCCTGAGAACGATCTATGTGGCAGGCACAGGCTATAACCTGAAAGGCTCAGGCAATGCGATTGTCGTGCCTGTGGACAGCGACATCTATTCCATTGATCAGCTGGTCGGCAAAGAGGTGTCGACGCCAGTTGGGTCTGCGGCATGGGGCATGTTGCTCAAAGCGATGCAAGACAACGGCATTGCGACAGAAGACTACACGTTGAAAAACCAAAGCCCTGCTGTTGGCGCCGCCAATATCCAAGCGGGCAAGATCGATGCGCACTCTGATTTCTGCCCATGGTCTGAAATCATGGAATTCCGCGGCACGGGTCGCAAAATTTTTGACGGCTCTGAAACAGGCGTGCCTTACCTGCACGGCGTTGTTGTGCGCGAAGACTTTGCACTGGAATACCCAGAGGTCGTAACGGCCTTTGTGAAAGCTGTCTATGCAGCGGGTGACTGGATCCGTGAAGATCCAATGCGCGCAGTGACGATGATGGAATCTTGGACTGGTGTCGAAAAAGAAGTTCTGTACCTCTATTTCTCAAAAGGCGGTCACTTGACGCTTGATCCAACGATCAAAACTGAGTGGATGGATGCTTTGAAATTCGATCACGGCGTTTTGGTTGCTGAGAAAGCCATCCCACCCTTGGATTTCGATGCATGGATCACAGAAGACTACCTCAAAGCTGCCTATTCAGAGCTGGGTGTCGATTACGAAGCTGAAAAAGCCGTAGCCGTGGACGCTAAGATTGCAAATGCTGGCTTGCCATTCGAAATCTGGCACTCTCGTGAAGGCATCCTGACATTTGACGACGCTCCTAGCTTTTTGACCGCACTGGCGGGCATCCGGGCAGAAGCTTCTAAGGTGAATTCCACTTATGTTTATGATGCCGATACAGGTTTGAAATTGTTCGGTAAAACAGCATTTTGGGTGAAGTCTGGCGATGATTTTTCAACCTTCCTGCGCAAAGGCGAAGCCGAAGCATATGCGGCTTCCAGCGGTGGCGAAATCATCGACTTTGATGAAGCGATCTTAAGCTTTATGCCAACGGACAGCTAAAACGCTTCCATGAAAACGGGTGTTGCAGCGATCGTGCTGCGACACTCAATCGAACTTGATCATAGAGGGGATCATGACGTGCAAAACACTGCTGCTGCTATCGAGGACAGGCTTGAACCGGTTGAAACACCGACGTTGAAAGGCTCTGCCGTCGATCAAATTAAACCGCCTACACCTGTGGCAAAGGCGCGTCTTAAACCAGGTCTATTGAGATCGCTTTTCATCGGCACACTGTCGCTGGCTGTTGGGGTTTTGATGTGGCATCTGGCGGTCGCCTATAAGTTGGATTTCTACATCAGCTTTATGAATGTGCCATCCCCTGCCAAGGTGCTGGCTGCCTTCGTTGAACACATACAAACCGAGGTGTTCTACATCCATATCGGCGTTTCTATGCGCCGGATTTTACTGAGTTATTCCATCGCCACCGTTCTGGGTATCGCATTGGGCGTGATCATGGGGCGCTCCAAATTTGCGCGCTCTTTTTTGATCCCCTACATCGAGGTGATCCGACCGATACCTGCTGTGGCCTGGATTCCTCTAGCGATTTTGATGTGGCCGACCGAGGAAAGCTCGATCATCTACATCACCTTTCTTGGAGCTCTGTTTCCCATTGTTCTCAACACATTGCACGGCGTTGAACAAACCCCTGAAGTTCTGGTGCGCGCGGCCAATTCGCTGGGGGCGTCACGTATGGCGATCTTTTGGCATGTTGTTTTGCCTGCTGCATTGCCATCGATCACAGCGGGACTGGCGATTGGCATGGGCGTCTCTTGGTTTTCACTGCTCGCAGGTGAAATCATCTCGGGTCAGTACGGGATCGGGTACTTTACTTGGAATGCCTACAGCCTGATCAATTACGACGACATTGTCGTCGGGATGTTGGTTATCGGTTTGTTGGGCACAGGATCCACAGCTGCCGTGCGCTTGATCACATCGCCTTTGTTGAAATGGCAAAAGAGAACACGATGACACATGCGCTGAACATACTTTGGGACACCACAAAAAATCATTGGCGTCGGCTGGTGATCTGGGGGCTTGCATTTGCCGTGTTGACGCAAGTGTTCATGCTGATCGCACTGATAGTGCGGTTTCAGGATCTACCAAACTATACGCAATTTTATGACTGGGGCAGCAACGTTGCATGGATTATCCAATCGACACCATCGTGGTCTGATATTCCGCCGATCATTGCCGAAGAGTGGCTGATCGAGATTGGGTTCATGAACTATGATTATGGTCACGGAATTTCCGAGTGGAGCCTCAACGTTATCCCGTCGCGGATGCTCGTGTTGTTCGCGCTTGGGGCACTTGTGGGGCTTTGCCTGACCTTGTCCCAGTCGCGCAATTGCTCATTGGTCGAAAAACGCGGGCTGACTGCGGCCACGGGGGCAGGGACCATCCTTGTTGCGATGACGAACGCCACCATGAGCTGGGTGGTGTGTTGCGCAGCACCCTCATGGGTTGTGGGGCTGACGATGCTGGGCCTTGGCGTTTCCACCTCTTTGGCCATTCAGAATTTTGGCACGCTGATCTCAGTATCAGGCTTTGCGGTTCTGGGATCATTGGCCTTTTACCTTGCTTTGTCGAAATCGCGCCTCGAGCGCACAAAACGCACAAATGGAGTCCTCTCACATGCTTGATGTCTTAAAGTACCAACGGCCCGAAGATGCGCCAAGTTCAGCGGGCAAAGGCCGGATCGAGATCAAGGATGTCGGCATCACCTTTGGCAAAGGCGCCGAGACACACCGCGCGGTTGAGACCACGACGATCACAATCGAGCCGGGGGAATTTGTTTGCATCCTTGGGCCGTCGGGGTGCGGAAAATCCACCTTGATGAACGCGGTCGCGGGCTATGTCACGCCAACTGAAGGCGAAGTGCGTGTGGACGGGGAATTGATCACCAAACCTGGTCAGGATCGCGGCATGGTGTTTCAACAGTATTCCTTGATGCCATGGAAAACCGTTTATGAAAACGTTGCTTTCGGGCCGAAAATGGCGGGGCATTCGCGCGCAGAAGCGGGCTCTATCGCCAATACATTTTTGAACATGGTGGGCTTGAGCAAATTCGGTGATCGTTATCCCGCCGAACTGTCCGGCGGCATGCAGCAACGGGTTGGCATCGCGCGTGCGCTGGCCAATTACCCGTCAGTTTTGTTGATGGATGAACCTTTTGGGGCGCTCGATGCACAGACGCGGTTGATGATGCAAGAAAACCTGCTGAGCATTTGGAAAAAGTTCGGCACGACAGTTGTTTTTGTCACTCATGATGTGGATGAGGCCGTTTTCCTTGCGGACCGCGTCTTGGTCATGAGTGCTGCCCCCGGTCGGATTATACGTGATTTGAAAATCGACCTGCCGCGTCCGCGTGATCCTGAAATGGCCACGGATCCGATCTACATCGCCGCGAAAAAGGAATGCTTGCAATACATCCGTTCCGAAAGCCTGCGGGCGTTTGAGCAGCAGAACCAATGAGGGGTGCGCTGTTTGCCATAACCCTTTGGGCCGCCAGCGCCAGCGCTGTGTTTGCACAGGTGCAAGGCGTCGAACTGGAGGCACCCGAACCGATGCCCGCTTTCGAGCTGACAACGACAGACGGCGAGGTTTTCTCGCGCGAAAATTTGAACGATCAATGGACCATCATCATGTTCGGCTTCAACTCTTGCCCCGATGTCTGTCCTTTTACCTTGAGCAATCTCGAGTATGCCATTAGCGAAACCGCTCTGCGTGTGCGGCCCGAAAATGTGCCCAAAGTGGTGTTCGTTTCTGTCGATCCCGATCGAGATGCCGACAGCGTCAGCGAGTATGCGCAGTTCTTTCATCCTGATTTTCGTGGCGTCACTGGCGCGCGCGACCAAATCGATACTTTGGTTGAAGCCACTGACAGCTTTTATCGCCTGCTGCCCCCAGATCGTGATGGTAACTACGACGTGCAGCATTCCTCCGCTGTCAGCGTGATCGGACCTGGCGGAAATCTGCGCGCCAAACTGCAACCGCCTTTTGATCCAGGCCTCACAGCCGAATTTCTAGCGCGTTTGCAAATCTCATATCGAAAGGAAATCCAATGACGCTAAAAACCCTTCTATTTGCCGCGATGCTTTTCCCTCTGGGCGCTTTCGCCGATAGCCAGCTATCGGCTGAGGCGTGGATCCCGACACCGCCGCCTATGGCCATGTCTCATGCAGCCTATGTGACTTTGCACAATACCGAAGCTGTGCCACGTGTTCTGATTGGGGTGAGCTCTGACACATATGCCATGTCGCATTTGCACGAAACCAAAGAGGTCTCGGGCATGTCCACCATGTCGATGTTGCACCAAATTGAAATTCCCGCTGGCGAGACGCTCACGATGCAACCCGGTGGCTTGCACATCATGCTGATGTCTCCAAAACAACCCGTAGCAGAAGGTGACAGCGTGATGCTGACCTTGAGCTTTGCCAATGGCGAAACGCTTACCGTTGATGCCATGGTCAAAGCGCGTGATTATGGCAGTTAGGGTTGCCCTTATTGCCGCAGTCCTTTGGGGCGGTCCTGTGATGGCCAATTCTTTCGGCTCTGATCAGGACGCGCCCTATGAGGTCTGCGCACTGTGCCATTCTTTGGACGGCGTGTCGCGTATGGCTAAATTTCCGAAACTGGCTGGACAACCCGCGCCCTATATCGAAAAGCAATTGAATGACTTTTTGAGCGGCAGACGCCAAAATGATGGTGGGCAAATGGTGGAAATTGTCACAGAAATTACACCAGACGACATTCCTGTCGTGGCTCAGTGGTTTTCCACGCAACCCGCGCCGCCGCCAGTGGATGCAGGTGATGTGTCTGCTGGCAAAGTTGCGTTTGAAACGCTGGGCTGTTTGGCCTGTCACGACAACGCCCGCGCGAATGACATGACCCCGCATTTGACCGCCCAACACGCTGGGTATTTGCAAAAACAAATGTTGGATTTTCGCGATGGCGCGCGAGACAATGACCCAGGTGGCATGATGCGCGCTGCGATGATACATCTCACAGATCCGCAAATTCTGGAACTGGCAACTTATCTCGCTACAACAACAAGAGAGCGCTATGAAACTCGTTGAAAACCATACCGATCATGACGACCAAAGCGCGATTTTTTTGTCAGAGTATCTTCTAGATCTAAACTCTGGCGCGGGGTTTTTAAACGGCCTTGATGACTTGGATCGTGCCAAAATTCGCAAAGCAGGGTCTCGTCGGTTGATTACAAAGGGCGAGGGTCTGTTTTTTCAAGGCGACCCGCACACCGGCATATGGGTGGTAGAAAAAGGGCGGATGCGATCATTTTACACCGCGCCATCAGGGCGCGAATTGACGCTGGCCTATTGGACGCCCGGTCATTTTGTCGGTGGCCCTGAGGTCTTTGGCCGTGGTCGCCACGTGTGGTCCGGCGATGCGCTCGAAGATTGTGAAGTGCTGTTCATCTCTGGCATGGCACTGCGTGATTTGGTCAGCGAAATTCCCGCCGTCGCTTTAAAGGTGATTGATGGTTTGGTGGCCAAAGGCAATTGCTATTCCGCTTTGATCCAGATGCTGGGCACGCGCACGGTGTCTGAGCGGCTTGAACAACTTTTGGTCATTCTCGCGAGCACCTATGGGCATCACGAAGGCGAGACGATTGTGATAGATCGTTCTATTACTTATGAACAGGTCGCGTCTATCGTTGGAGCGTCGCGCCAATGGGTGACGCAATCGTTAGACAAATTGCAAAAAGAGGGTGTTTTGAATATTTCGCGTCGTCAAATCACCATCTATGACATTGATCGTTTGTCGCAAGATCAATGACGGTTTTCGATGGGGTCTATACCCGCCAGTTTGCGTAACTCAGGTACGTTCAGCACTGAAATTGAATCCCGCTGTCGCGTGATCAGCCCTTCTTTTTCATAGACTTTCAATATAGCGCCAACGGCTTGGCGCGTTGATCCGATTTCACGAGACAATTCCAAAGGGCTCGCGCGCCACAGCGATTCTGTTTGCGCCGTATCGCAGGCCGACACAAGCGCACGCGCCAACCGTTGTGATACAGTATGAAACGCCAAGTTTTGTGCCAACTTGGAATATCTGTCGCCTTTATCACCCAAGCAAATGATCAGCGTTTCGGCGAATTCTGGATCGCTCGCAATCAGTCCGCGCAGGTTGTCTTGGCTGAGATGCAAGGCATCAACTGTGCCCACGGCACTGGCTGACCAGCGCTGCGGGACAGTGCCAAAAATATGTGGCGCGCCGACAAAATCATATTTAGACCACCGCGCCAAACGAAGGTCTCGGCCTGTGTCAGAAAAGTAAATACTCTCTACAACTCCAGACAAAATAATGAAGATTCCATTGGCAGAATCGTCTTGCCGAATAAGCAAGGCCCGATTCGGGAAAACACATCTTTTGCCGACCGCCAACAGGGTGTTTTTTTGATCATGAGTGACTTCATCAAACAAGCGCATTTTTCAAATCCCCTCTATGTTTCACCCAAAAATCACAGGGATGCAATTCGTTGTGGCGTGGTGGTGTATATTGACTAATTCATGGGCGGTTCGCAAGTTGCGTGAAAAACCTTTCAAAACAATTCGTCGACCTAACTACATAATAACATTATACTTTATTTAGTCAATTAACGGTGGCCGCATCTGTGGTCAGGTCCGTTTCTATTTATAAAAATCTGTGAAAAAGAGGTCCTAAAGTGGATGAAGTTGCCCTTCAGGCACTGTGCGATAGCGCGTGCGAAAAAATCACCGAAGACAGGTTTATTGAGCTCGCGACAGCGCTGATCAAAGCGGGCCAACCGCGCTCAGGAAATGCACTTGATCCTGACATGCCGGGGGCTGAAGAAGAGGCGATAGCGTTGTTTGTTGCGGGCAAACTTGAGGCCGTTGGGCAGACCGTCACCCTGCATGAAAAGACCCGTCATCGCCCCAATGTTTTAGGGCGAATTGGGGGGGGCGATGGACCATCTTTGATGATCAACGATCACCTTGATACCTATCCGGTTGTCGAGCCTGAAAAATGGCACATGACCGATTTCGATCCTTTCAAAGCCACCCGTCACGGCGACCTTTTGTATGGACGCGGCACCTCGGACACGCGCGCCAATATGGCGGCAGCTTTGTTGGCGGTGCAGGTTCTGCATGAACTGGGCGTCACCTACAAAGGCGAATTGATGTGCTGTTTCACCGTGGACGAAGAACGCGATGGTACAGACGGTTCTATATATATGACCGAAGAATTGGGCCTGAAACCGGATTATTCAATCACCGCAGAACCCACGGCTTGGGGTGGACCTGAGGGCCCTTGGGGCATGAGTATTTCGACTGCAAATTCCGGTCACTGTTTGGTCAATATCGACATCACCGGCGTCAAGGGGCACATCTGGCGACCTGACATCGTGGCCAACCCTATTTTGCAAGCTGCCAAGTTGTTGCCTGAGCTGGAAAAAATGGCTTTTGAACATGTGCCGCATATGTTTATGGGCCACACGCCACCCTGTTGTTCTGTGGTCAGAGTGCGCAGTGGGCTTGAAGGCGAAATGCAGTTTTCCCCCGATCACTGCCGCATCACTTTGGCCGTTGTCGGTATTGTGCCCGAGATGACGATGGACAGCGTTTTGTCCGACATTCAATCCGTGTGCAACTCGGTCTGCGGTGGATCCAATGAGATCAGCGTCACAGCAAGCCAAACGCCAGGGTCGCTGTTCGTGCCGGGAACAGAGCCTGTGCCAGACGATCAAGAGCCCTGCGTCACTCTGCGCCGAGTGTACCGCGACATGATGGGCGAGGAGCCTAAAATCAATCGCAAAAATGCGTTCAATGACACCATTCGTTTCCGCCAAGCGGGGATCAATGCGGTGACCTTTGGGCCAGGCGAAGACGGTTGGGCCGCTGACAATGAATGGATTTCGATTCCGAAATCGGTCGCTGCGGCCAAAATTTACGCACAGACAATTGTTCGCATTTTGGGGGTGAAAGCGCCCGCATGATCGAAGAGCCACTCCCAATACCAGACGCGCCAAAACGGTCTTACAAGGTGTCACGCAGTTTGAAACTGTCGACGTTCTCTGTCTGCTTGATGTTTGCAGTGTGGATTTTTGTGACAAGCACGGGCTTGGCCAACAAACTGTTTTTGCCACCGCCTGCGGATGTCTGGGGGGCCTTTGTAAAGGCCTCTGTCAAGGGCTATCAAGGCTCGACATTGTTCGAACATGTGACCGTCAGTGTCGCACGGATTTTGGCAGGTTTTCTGCTAGCCTGCCTCGTTGGCATTCCGCTGGGCATTTTGATGGGCGTTTCAAAAGATGCCCGCGCGCTGCTCAATCCCTTCATTGAATTCTACCGTCCTTTGCCGCCGTTGGGTCTGTATACGCTGTTGGTAATGTGGCTTGGGATTGGCGAAGAATCCAAGCTGGCCTTGCTATTTTTAGCGGGATTGCCGGGGATTATTATTTCGACAATTCAAGCGGTTGAATCTCTTGATCCTATATATGAACGCGCGGCGCTCGCTTTGGGTGCTAGCAAACGAGATCTGTTGTTTCACGTCTATTTGCCCGGTGCGGGACCTATCATTTTGGCAGGCATGCGCATTTCACTCGGCTTTGTCTACACCGTGCTTGTCGCCGCAGAAATCGTCGCGGCCACGGCAGGCATTGGTTGGATGATATGGGACGCAGCCAAGTTCCTTTTAAGCGATGTGGTGATCATGGGGCTGATTGTGCTGGGCATCACGGGCATCGGTTTGGACATGATCCTGCGCGCCATCGGGAACGCTTTGATGCCGTGGATGCGCAAGAGATCGCGGTGAGCGAAACAAACAACACGTCACAGCCAAAACGTCTGGGTCGGCGTTTGGCAAAAAACAAAATGACCCTCAACAAGGAGAGTACCATGAAAAAGACAGTATTAGGCTTTGCGGCAGCAGCTATGATCGCCGGAACAGCAACACAAGCGCAAGAGACACCAGAAGAGGTGACCGTTGGGTATTTGAATCTCGTCAATGCTCAACTGGTGACCAAGAGCCTTGGTCTTGTGCAAAAACACATGCCGGGTGTGAAAATCAATTACATCAAAGTCGGTGGCGGAGGGGACATGCTGCGCGCAATTGCAGCCGACCAGATCGACTTTGGTGGTCTTGGAAATCCGCCCGCCGCGATTGGCGTGGCCCGTGGCCTGCCGATCCAAGGCACAATGGTGTTGAACATGCTCGATTTCGTTGAAGCCATGGTTGTGCGCACAGATGCTGGCATCAAATCCTTTGCCGATTTGGAAGGCAAAACGTTGGCAGCGCCTTTTGGGTCCACAACGCACTACCTTTTGTTGCAGGCTTTGGCGGACGAAGGCATCGATCCTGCCAGCATGAAAATTCTCGATCTGCGCCCCAACGATATCGCTTTAGCATGGTCACGCGGTGATATTGATGCGGCATGGTTTTGGGAACCAAACCTCGACAAGGCCGTCAAAGATGGTGGCAACATTTTCATGACCTCAGGGATCATGGAAAAACGCGGATATCCAACGTGGGATGTTGGCGTTGTAATGAACCGCTTTGCCGACGCTTATCCTGACTACGTTGAAAAATTCGTGGCCGCAGAGTGTGAAGGCATCGATTACTGGATCAGCAACCCTGCCGAGACAGCAGCAATCATCGCGACTGAGTTGGAACTGACTTTGGAAGACGCCACACGGATGATGCGCGGCACAGAAATGGTGCCTTGCGATACGCAGCTGACATCAAAGTATATTGGCACATCCGAGGCGCGTGGCGGGTTTGTTGATACTCTGGAAGTAACAACGGCGTTTCTTGTGAGCCAAGATCGTTTGCCTGAGGCCCCGAGCCGCGAGATTTTCGAAACCTTCTTGCAGCCAAAATACCTTGAAGCGGCTATTTCAGAGTAAATAAAATCCGGTCGCGCGATGCGCAAGACGCGCGGCCGAACCCTCCCAATACCTCAAAGGAATACCCATATGGATCTGTCACCCGTAGCCCTGCGCACGGCCTATGCTGATGGCCGCGTGACACCCGTTGACGTTGTGAAATTTGTACTGTCACGACTCGGGGATGATGACCAAGATAATGTTTGGATCTCTACGGTTGATCCTGAAATGGCTCTTGCCGCCGCTGAGGCGCTTATGCTGCGGATCGGGGACTTGGATGCGCTGCCGCTGTTCGGGTTGCCGTTTTCCGTCAAAGACAACATCGACGTTTCGGGCGTGCCCACGACCGCCGGCTGTCCTGCTTTTCAATATAAAGCAAAAACGTCCGCGTTTGTGGTGGATGAGGCCTTGAAGGCTGGCGCGATCTACATTGGCAAAACCAACCTTGATCAATTCGCTACGGGACTGGTTGGGGTCAGATCGCCTTACGGGACGCCGCGCAATCCGTTCAACCCAGAGTACATCCCAGGCGGATCAAGCTCTGGGGCAGGGGTGAGTATTTCGACGGGCGTGGTGTCCTTTGCCTTTGGCACCGATACGGGCGGATCGGGCCGCGTGCCCGCATCTTACAATGGCATTGCGGGCCTCAAGCCTGCACCGGGTTTACTGAGCCGTCGTGGCCTTGTATTTGCCTGTCGCAGCATCGATACGCCAAGCGTCTTCACCAAAACTGCTGGGGATGCCTGTACGGTCTTTAATGCCGTGAATGCACATGACCCACTTGATGCCTATGGGAGTGCGCCCGCGATCATCAACGGGCAAAAGGCGCTGCCAAGCCGCCCAAAGATTGCGGTGCCGCAAAAATCAGATTTGCAGTTTTTTGGCAATGCCGAGATCGAAACGCTGTTTGAGGCGGCAACGGACCATGCGCAGACGCTGTTCGGACAGGTCAGCGAGGTCGACTTTACACCCTTTATGGACCTCAACGATATCATGTTTTTTGGACCGTTGCTTGCCGAACGCGATGTGTCCGTCGGGGCGTTCATCGACGAGAACTATGATGCAATAGATCCAACCGTGTGTGGGCTGGTGCGCAAAAGCAAGCAAATGTCTGCCGCCGATGCCTATCGGGCGCAATACAAGATATTGGACACCAAAGTCGCAACACAAAGCTTTTGGGATCAATACGATATCCTTATGGTGCCGACCGTTGGCACCTTGGTCACGACTGCGGACTTGTTGGACGATCCTGTGTTGCCGAACTTTAAAAATGGGTTTTATACCAACTACGCAAATCCTCTGGGCTTGAGCGCCATTGCGACGCCCTTTGCGCGCACAAAAAGCGGTGTGCCTTGGGGGGTGACCTTGCTTGTCAATCACAGCAGTTTGGATGATTTGGCCGCAATTGCTGACCAGTTTAGCCATTCCGTCGCTTAAACGCCGAAAGACGCCATTTATTGACATCGCCGCTGCGGAGCTATGACATATCAAACATCATATGCTTCGTAACGCGCTCGAATAGGACCCCTATATGAACACCCTAAAAGCCACCGGCGAGCGGATTTTCCCTGGGCTTGTGATCGCGGGGCTTGTGGCCGTGACGGCGCAGTTTTTGTCTGAGCATTACGGCGCGCCAGCCATGCTTATGGCGATTTTGCTGGGGATTTCGCTGCAGTTTTTGTCTGAAGAAACCCGCACAGAGCCGGGCGTGACCTTTGCCGCCAAGGGGCTGTTGCGGTTCGGCGTGGCGCTTTTGGGCGCGCGGATCAGCGTGGAAATGTTGCAAGATTTGGGTCCGGCTTTGGTGGGTTTGATCATCGCTGCAGTGATCTTGACGATCCTGTTTTCGTTGCTGATCGGGCGACTGTTTGGCCGCGATATGCTGTTTTCATTTCTCACCGGCGGTTCGGTTGCGATCTGCGGCGCATCGGCTGCAATGGCTATCGCATCGATCTTGCCTAAAGGCGAAACGCGTGAACGCGATCTGGTTTTCACCGTGGTCTCTGTGACGGTTTTGTCGACCATCGCGATGATTTTCTATCCTATTTTGGCAGAGCGGTTGGGGCTTGATTTGCGCCAATCTGGCGTGTTTTTGGGCGGCACGATCCACGACGTCGCGCAAGTCGTCGGCGCAGGTTATTCGATCTCGGACGAGACCGGAGATTTGGCCACCGTGGTCAAGCTCATCCGCGTCACAATGCTGGCGCCTGTGGTGTTGATTTCATCGCTGTTTTTGCGCAAATACGCGCGCCCCGGAGAAGCACGCCCGCCGTTGGTGCCCGGATTTGTTTTGGCGTTCTTGATCATCGCGACATTGAATTCATTGCACCTTTTTCCAGAAACCTTGCGCGACTTGGCCTCTGTCGTGTCCCGTTGGGCGCTGCTGACTGCCATCGCTGCCGTCGGCATGAAAACATCAATACCGCGCATCTTGCAGGTCGGCGGACCGGCGATCGGATTGCTTGTCACGCAAACCCTGTTCTTGGCCGGATTTGTACTGATCGGGGCCTTGGTGCTGGGGTGAGGGGGCAGCTGCGGCACGACTGGCCTTGTCGCTCACAGGATGGGACTGTTGCATTATCAGGGGGATTATTGCGATTATTGCTTTGTGACGTTCCGCACTCCTTGATGATGTTGCTTAAGCATAACAGTGCCAAATCACGCATAAGCTTACCAATTTGATGAAAACTGCTTAATGCATCACGTTTCGTGATCGTGCGTGGAGACTTCCGATTTTAAGCGTCACAAGATCCTATCCCAATACATCACCGTTTCAATTGAGCTGACCGTCCGTTTTGGAAAATCAGTGCTGATCTGCCACGCCTTGAGGCACGGGAGGGGCGTGACAACGCTATTCGACAGGGGGGGTGCCCGAGGAGGAGGGCTACGCCTTTGCCCTGTGTCTGGTTCGTAAGGATTAGTGTGCTTTCTATCGGCCCTTAACGGACATGGGCGGCAAGGCATTGTTCTAAGGCGCAACTTTTCGAAGCAGACATTTACAGCGAAGCAGATATTTGCAGCATTGCTGGCTTCGACAAAGGGCCTCCTAAGTCTCAGGTTTATTGGCAAACAAGGCGCGTTGATTCCTCTTCGTGAAAGTCCAAGCAATAAAGCGACTTGTTTTTTGCCCTTGTGCCATTTCGACGACTTTGAAGTCAGCAACCTTGGCTTTGCTTAAAATTCGGTAGAGTAGCTGGAGGTTATCCTTTTTCGACACCAACGAGGTAAACCACAGGCACTGATCGGCAAAGTCTATGCTCTGTTCAACCATGCGGGCGACAAACTTTATTTCGCCACCCGGACACCAAAGTTCAGTGTTCTGACCGCCAAAGTTGAGTTTTTTTGACTGTCCTTTTCCAAGGCTCGCCCACTTACGTTGGGTGCCTTTCTGCGCTTGCTCCATGGACGAATGAAACGGCGGGTTGCACATGGTGACGTGAAAAAAATCGTTGGCTTTGATCACACCGCTGAAGATATTTTTAGGCTCACTTTGTTGCCTAAGGGCTATTTTCAACGCGTTGCGTTCACAAATCTGCCTTGCGGATTTGAGAGCCCCCACATCGATATCGACGCCAGTAAAGCTCCAGCCGTATTCGCTTTGGCCCGTCAGGGGGTACACTAGGCTCGCTCCGGTGCCGATGTCTAACGCTTTGATGTGAGGCCCAAGTGGGATGTTTTGATTATTGCTCTCGGCAAGCAAGTCCGCGAGATAGTGGATGTAATCGACACGACCGGGAATTGGCGGGCATAGATAGCCGCTTGGGATATCCCAAAAATCAATATTGTAATGCGTCTTGAGCAAAGCCCGATTAAGCATACGGACAGCCCTCACGTCTTGAAAATCAATCGTCGTCTGACCGCGTGGATTGCTGATGGTGAAAGCTTCAAGTTCGGGTGTCTGCGCCACTAAACGCACAAAGTCGTAACCTGCGACATGTTGATTGCGAGGATGCAGATTCGGTTTGGTGGTCATGGGGGACGCCTTCATAAATGTTGGTGGACGTCACGCGCAGGACGGTTGGTTGGTATTTGGTCTTCAAGCACAAATAGTAAAATCGGGAACCGGGCAAATCCACCACTGACGCGTGGCCTGATCGTTTGCTCCCTGTGCAGCATCCGACATTCTGAGCTCGAAGTCGACGCTCTCTGGCGCACAGTATTGCAGTATTGCGCAGAGCCAATAGATGCGCCGTCAAACAAGACCCTAAGCAGACATTGACGCAACCTGTCTGTCAAAGGCGGCTTTTGCGAAACCTTGGTCGTCGTTTGGCACTTACCCCAAGTAGTCGATAATCGGGCAATCTGGCCGGTGATCACCACGGCACGATGTGACGAGATGCGCCAACTCGTCGCGTAGGGATTGCAGCTCACGCTGCTTCTCTTCAATCTCTTCAAGTCGTTTTGATGCGATCCGTTTGACCTCGGCGCTTGTGCGAGTTTGATCTTGGTACAATCCCAAAAGTTCGCGACATTCTTCAATGGTAAATCCAAACGCGCGTGACCGGCGTATAAAGACCAGTTTGCGCACAGTCACATCGTCGTAAGTACGATATCCTGCGGTAGACCGTGCAGGCGCTTTGACCAGACCTATATCGGCGTAATAGCGTACCGTTTTGACGGACAGTCCTGCCGCCATTGCTGCCGAAGAAATATTCATAACGTGCTCCCTTGACCTTCCATCTACTGGAGACCCTATATTGTGTACATTAGGCAATCAAGGGCGCGAGACGCCTAGCTAGGGAACACGCACAATGTCAAACCAAAACACCACCAAAACCGCCACGCTTTACCGCATGGTCATGACCGACCACATGTGTCCCTACGGGCTCAAATCCAAAGACCTGTTGGAGAGGAACGGCTTTCACGTGGATGACAGACACCTAACCAGCCGCGACGAAGTCGATGCATTCAAAGTCGAACACGATGTCAAAACCACACCGCAGATTTTTATCGACGGCACACGGATCGGCGGGTTTGATGACCTGAGTGCCCATCTCGGAGCACCCACAAAACCCAAGGACGCGACAACCTATAAACCGGTGATCATGCTGTTCAGCGTTGCGGCTTTGATGGCTGTGGTTGTCACTTGGCTGAGCCTTGGTGCTGTGTTCTCGGGTCAGACGCTGGAATGGTTTATTTCAATCTCTATGGTGCTCTTGGGATTGCAAAAGTTGCAAGATGTTGAGCGTTTCGCGACGATGTTTTTAAACTATGATCTCTTGGCGCAACGCTGGGTGCGCTATGGTTATATCTATCCCTTTGTCGAAACGGGTGCAGGTCTGTTGATGATGGCGGGTCTGTTGACGTGGATCTCTGCACCTGCTGCGCTGTTTGTGGCCAGCATTGGGGCTGTGAGTGTCTTTAAGGCTGTCTATATCGACAAACGAGAACTGAAATGCGCTTGTGTTGGTGGCGACAGCAAAGTCCCGCTGGGATTTATCTCGCTCACAGAAAACCTGATGATGGTTGGTATGGCAATCTGGATGCTCTCGAAACTGTGATCGGTTAAGGTTTGACCCTCCCCTAAGGGGAGGGCGTAACACAATGCAAAACAACATGAGCTAGAGGCCACGATGAAACCAGTACTTCTAACTGCCGCTGTCGTAATCTTCGGTGGATTGGCCTATGTCACTTGGCCCGCAGCTGAGCAAAATGCGCAAGCCTCGTCCCAAGGCGACATCGCTGGGATCGCTTTGGTCAAAGTCGTTTTACCAGATGCGCTATCCTCCAATGCAAGTGTCGGAAAACGTGCGTTTGATGCCAAGTGCGCGGCTTGCCACGGTGAAAACGCCGCTGGCCAAGATGGGATTGCGCCACCGTTAATCCATAAAATCTATGAGCCTAACCACCACGGCGACGAGAGCTTTCAGATCGCGGCAGCCAACGGCGTGCGCGCGCACCATTGGACATTCGGAAACATGCCTCCAGTCGAAGGCATCACACGAGGAGACGTGACAATGATCGTCGCTTATATCCGAGAATTACAACGCGCCAACGGGATCAACGGCTGACCTACATTCAGTCGACGTGGTCAGAGCGAGAACGCGTCCCGCCTCGGAGCAAATCGCGTCACAATGACAGTTGTCTGAAAAGACCGAAGCTTCGGCAAAATATCCGTTCGACTGCGCGCCGATCCCACCACCGATTGGACGCAGGTAAATATCGGTGCCCTGCGGGTTCATCTCGTTGGTATGGACAATGTCATGACGAAAGCTGCGGTTGAAACCACTTTGGCGAATTACGCAGTGTCGCTTTCGGCGGCAGGAGGCGCCCCCAACAGCCATGTCTGTTCAACGCATGGTGTCGGCCCATGGTCCAATGCTGCAGCAAAAAACGGGAGGATCAGTTGCAACTGATAACCAAATAAATGGCCCTTATTGCAAATCGACGCGCACGACCCTAAGCCGACCTTTGCGCACAGCGCCACCAAGGTCGGATTTGATCTCCCTTTTTTGGATGCTGCAAAATGTACTCGGGAGCCAGAGTCTTGTTTGCATGTTCCCAATGCCTCGCGCCCAAAGCTTAGTAGGATGATCGCAGAGGCATTTCACCTTTGATGGTGCGCATATACGGCCAGCCAAAAAAGTGCTGGCCGTATAATGATTTTAGGACCTACATATCGGTCATATTGCTGCCGCCCGAAGCAGGTTTATTTGCGACCATGGCTTCCGTCGTAATCAAGAGCCCTGCAACTGATGCGGCATATTGAAGTGCGATCCGCACAACTTTGGTCGGGTCGATCACCCCCGCTTTCAGCATATCCCCGTAGCGCTCTGATTGTGCGTCATAGCCAAAGGTTTTGTCCGCATTCTCCGCGATCTTGCCAGCAACAACGGATCCGTCAACACCCGCATTTTCAGCAATTTGGCGCAGCGGCGCTTGGAGTGCTTTGCGGATAATCGCTATGCCAGCTTGCTGATCAGCGTTGTCGCCTTTGAGGCCCACAAGCACTTTGCCTGCATGCACCAATGCGACGCCACCGCCGGGCACAACGCCTTCTTCGACGGCCGCGCGCGTTGCGTTTAATGCGTCATCGACACGATCTTTGCGCTCTTTCACTTCAACTTCGGTGGCACCACCGACTTTGATGACAGCGATACCGCCCGAAAGTTTCGCCAATCGTTCTTGCAGTTTTTCTCTGTCGTAATCAGATGTCGTGTCTTCGATCTGAGCACGCAGCTGGATCACGCGGGACGCTATGGCAGCTTTGTCGCCCGCCCCGTCTACAACTGTTGTTGTGTCTTTGGTCATCGTGATTTTCTTGGCCGTGCCAAGCATATCCATCGTGACGTTTTCTAGTTTGATGCCAAGTTCTTCTGAAATAACGGTGCCACCCGTCAAGACGGCAAGGTCTTGTAGCATCGCTTTGCGACGATCGCCAAAACCGGGCGCTTTGACGCCAGCCACTTTCAAGCCACCACGCAGTTTGTTGACAACAAGCGTCGCCAGAGCTTCGCCAGCGATGTCTTCGGCGATGACCAAAAGCTGTTTGTCTGCCTGCATGACGGCCTCGAGCAAGGGCACCATCGGTGCCAAAGAGGTCAGTTTTTTCTCGTGAAGCAGAATGACGCAGTCATCTAAGGTGGCTGTCATCTTGGACGGGTCTGTCACAAAATACGGGCTGAGGTAGCCGCGATCGAACTGCATGCCCTCGACAACTTCAGTCTCGGTCTCAAGGCCTTTGTTTTCTTCAACAGTGATGACGCCTTCGTTGCCGACCTTTGCCATCGCGTCTGCGATCTGTTGACCTATAGCGACCTCGCCATTGGCGGAAATTGTCCCGACCTTGGCGATTTCTGCGGTGTCGGCAACAGGGCGTGACATCGCTTTGATCTCGGCGACAACTGCGGTGACGGCTTTGTCGATACCGCGTTTAAGGTCCATCGGGTTCATGCCAGCGGCGACAGATTTCATACCCTCTTTGACGATGGCCTGCGCCAGAACGGTCGCGGTGGTTGTGCCGTCGCCAGCTTCGTCATTGGTGCGTGAGGCGACATCTTTGACCAACTGTGCGCCCATGTTTTCAAAGGGATCAGACAGTTCGATTTCTTTGGCAACGGACACGCCATCTTTGGTGATGCGGGGCGCACCATAAGATTTGTCGATCACCACGTTGCGCCCTTTGGGGCCAAGCGTGACTTTGACGGCATTGGCCAGTGTGTCGATGCCTTTGAGCATACGGTCACGAGCGTCCGTGCCGAATTTTACGTCTTTTGCAGACATATGGGTATTCCTAAATGAAATTTATGGGGAAGGTGCAGCGTCGATCAGGACATGATGCCAAGAATGTCGCTTTCCTTCATAATCATCAACTCTTCGCCGTCGATCTTGATTTCGGTGCCGGACCATTTACCGAACAAAATTTTGTCGCCAGCGGTGACATCCATAGCAATGCGTTTGCCTTTCTCATCCTTGGCGCCTGCACCAACAGCGACGATTTCGCCCTGCTGTGGTTTTTCTTTGGCAGTGTCAGGAATGATTAAGCCGCCCGATGTTTTTTCATCGCCTTCGATAAGACGAACCAAAACGCGGTCATGGAGTGGAGTGAACGACATGGAAATGCTCCTTTTGAGATTTCCGAATGGGTGGCATGCGTAGAGACGCATTGGCACTCGCCACACCTGAGTGCCAATGTATGAGAAGTGGCTATGAGAAGAGACCGCTACAAGAGGCAAAAGAGTTTTATTTCTTCTGGCTGATTGTTCCAAAGATCGGATCTGCTGTCGTCGACCTCAAAGCCTTATTTTACTTTTTTCCATGGAATGTCCTTCCTGAATGCAGCGACCCAGTGCCGAAATGGCAGGGAGGGGCTGCGATATGCGCCGGTCGCATATCAAAGGCGCGGCGTACTTCCAGAAGGGGCGAAAGAAGCGCTCGTGTTTTTAGGGTGCGCTGATACTACGATCAATACCGGACAGTTCGTCCGCCATTTGCAACAAACGGCCTCGCAGCAGTTTGATCCCCAAGCAAGGTTTACCCTTAGTTTTTTGTGGCCACGTCTGCGCCCATGCACCCAACTAGTCTAAATTGATAGGAAAGTGTGCCGCCGTCTCAATTGGTTCAGAAATGCTTGATGTTTAGCACTCCAAATGGGTTGTTTTCGATTATGGTCGAAGACAACCCATGTAATCCACCTGGACTAGAACCTATATCATAATTGTGTTGCAAGCATCATCGCGACGTCAATCCACCAGCTTTTAGGTCTTCGCTTTCGGGACATCATCTGACCATAATCCAGCCCGCGTGCCTTCGCTCAACGCTATGACAATGTGATACATCAGCCGCGTCAGGCCTTCATCCCATAGGGTGTTCCCGTCCGCATCTATCTGATTGATGAAGACCGGATGCTTTGCAAACCAGCCCTCGAACATGAGGCATAGTAAGCGCTGGGCGCGTGCGCCAACCTCTGGCTCGCCGGCTCTGTGACGTGTCGCTAAGATTTTGATTGCTTCAGTTTGGGGCCACATCAGAAAACTGTTTTCAACCAGATCTCCATTGGCTGAGACCGCATCAAAGGCCGCGCCCTTCAATAGGCCGTCCTGCGCAAAGCCGTAGTTATCGGCAAAACGAATAAGCGGTTTTGCCCCCAAGCGGAGGCTGTCATCATTGGCAAGCTCGGCTTCTTCCACCAAAAGCCAAGCCCATTCGCACTGATGCCCAACCTCACGACGCAGGCCTGCGGCATCTGGTAAGGGGTTTAGATCGGGGGTCAGAAACTCAGCAATACTTCCGCTTTGTCCGTCCATGAAATACTGTAGGCCTGTCGCACGCAATTGCGCGGCACGGGTCAGCCAGATGTCGTCATTTGTCATGCGAAAGGCCTGAAGACAGGCTTCAAACAGGTGCATATGTGGGTTTTGTGCAGGCCCGTTATTCGCGCCGCTATCATCGTTACGCAGTAATCCCGTGGCTGGGTCTGTCAGGTGCGCTTCAAGTGCACTCCAGCAGTCATCAATCAAGGTGACGACCTCGTCTGATGGTGCGATCTTGTTCCACGTCACCAGTCCAAGAATGACAAAGGTCTGATCGTAGCTGCGAGCGTGTTCGTCTTCGATGGCACCGGTAAGGCTGCCATCGCGCGCTGTCATGCAGCGATACAGTCCGGGTGTCTTTTGAAAGTGCTTCAGAAAGGTGACCTGCCCTTTGGCCGCTGCGATCAAGGATGGGTCGCCTGTCACCAGTGCGGCATGTGACAAGGTGAACAACGTGCGCGCCTGCGCCAGAAGTGACTTTTTCGCGGTCAAATCAGGCTTGCCGTCAGCGTTTAAAGCGTCAAACACGCCGCCTTGATCGTCTTGAACTCGTGCCAGCCAGTCGGCAAAGAAGGTGCCCCAAAACCACTGAGACCAATATGTTGCGTCTTTTGTCATCGATTAGTCCCTCTTCGAACGTTCTTATATTTAGCAATTGCGGCAGTCAAAGCGTCAGCTCTTAAAGTGTTTTCGCACTATAGTCTGATTTTACAAGTGGCTATAATTATGACCCAGAAAAGGCCTCTGAAAAGGCCCGTATCCGCGCCGCGTTAACACCTTGATCACTGCGTCCGACCCGAGAGACGCTACGGATGTCAATGCGGCTGCCGTCTAGCAACGGCATGACAACGACAACCACGTCATCGGCAAAGTAGAAAACGGGCGTACGCGCTGTGGCTTCGAACCGAAAGTTTTCGTCCTGCTGTGCCGCGACAGTCCAACCCATTTCGTCCGCGATATTCAGCGCGCGTTGATACGCATCAGATGCCGACAGGTCGGTCACGATGGGGGCAATGTCGGGATAAGCCTCTGCTTGGAGTGCGGCTGTTTTTTCACCACTGTACACGAGGCTGTTTTGGGCGCCGGCACGGGTGTCGTCCAATACAAGAAACGCTGGTGGCGTCTGAGTGTCTGTCGAAATATCGTGAATGGGAGGCGCGCGGACGGGTGGGTCGAGGGTGGCCCATGCGATCGGCGTCAACAGGGCTGCACCAATTGCCAAGGCAATACTGGATAAGGCAAGCCCTTTGCGTTCTTTTCTGACGATATGGACTGTAAATGCGGCCAAAGCTGCCCCAGCTGTGACATAAGCAATCCAGCTATAGTGGGTGCGGTAAAGCGCAAACCCTTCAATTGGCGCCCATAGGCCAAATCTTGCACCGAATATGATTGTAAGGACTGCGATCACGGCCAAGATCGCGACAGTCAACGAAATTGCCCCCAGAAGACCCCATAGAGCTGAGCGAGCATCACGGGAGATTTGTCTATTGAATTGGGTCATTCTTTCCTCATGGATTGCATCGTTTATAACTCAAACAGTGATAGAACATTTTTAAGCTGAACACGTATCTTCTAAGACGCTTCTAACGGTTCCCTGACCTTCTGCGCAACCGAAGGTTGGTTTCATGCCGTTAGACGAATTGCTCAATACCACTTTCTTGGCGGCGGCTTTTGATTGTTGCGGCTTCTTCGTTACCTAAATTTCTCAACCAATAAGATGACAAAAAACCCTAAGTTATGAAAGTCCTCAAATTTATCCCAAGGGTGCAGATGTGAAACCCTGTCCCCTGTCAGAGTTTTTGGAACCGAAAAGGGCCTAAAATATCAGTATGTGTGGCTCATCTGGCTGTATGCGCTTTGGGGCGCGTTGTTTGAGATGCAAGCAGCGCGTCTTGAGTGTTTTTCGTTTGATGTAAGGTTTTGATTGTTAATCAGAACAAAGGAAGATGAACGATGCAGCTGTTTCGGAAGCTATGGGCAGATCAGTTGCAAATTATGCCCGATGCGGCCCTATTGCCTTCCAAAACGTCGTGAGTTTCCCATACTGAAAGGCACTGTGTTTTTTTTGCGTCTGCTAGCAAATGCCATCCAATACAACGCAGCTTTCAAGGATTTTTCCCTCAAACACGTCAACAAGACCCACATCGCTCAGGCGTGGCCCAGCGTTGCAAACCAAAGACGCGCCAAACAGCGCTTTGAACACAAGGTAAGGCGGCTGCCAATCGACCAACGCGTCAAGTGCGGCGCGCAGATCGGCAAACTCCTTGGCCACGACGGCAAGCGGTTTTTCACTGATCAGACCAGCAACTGGCAGCATCAATGTTGCCATAACTTCGCCATTTGCCACAACCACCAGCCCGCCTTGCATATCGCGCAAGGTATTGGCCGCCAGCGTCATATCGTCAGGTGAGCGCCCGAAGACGGTCAGGTTATGGCTATCGTGGGACACAGTCGTTGCAAACGCGGCTCTCCAAGTCCCCCAGTTTTCCATGAAAGCGACCCGTGTGGGCGCGCCGATACCGTAGCGATTGCAAACCGACATGCGGATCATGTCATCGGGCAGCCGAAGTTGCCCATCTTTGACATCGACATCACGCGTGCCCCATTCCGGAAACCGTGGCTTAGATAACGTGGCGATACGGGCCATCGGGCCTTTGGCTTTCACTTCGAAATCTGACGGCTCAAAGGCTTTGGTCTGAACTGTGTTCAAAATTGCAGGCAGGGTAGGTGTCTCAGGGACCGGTTCGATCAGGCCGTCTGCATTTGCTGCTAACGTGCCGCCGACAAAGACATGCGAGGCTGTGACCTTGTGCAGATCGGACAAAATCACAAAGTCGGCCATTTTCCCTGGAGCAATAAGACCGAGTTCAGGTCTGCCAATACGGCTGGCAGCATTCAATGTCGCGGCGCAGTAAGCCCAAGCGGGCGGCATGCCGTTTGCAATCAACATTGCAATCACATGGTTCAACCCGCCTTTTGCGTGCAAATCGTCAGGGAAAACATCATCCGTGCACAGCGTAACTGTTTGTGGCAGATGGCCCAAATCGATCAGCGCTTGGGTGAATTCTGGAATGAGATGCGGGTGTGAACCGCGCAGCTCAATCGTCATCCCAAGCTCCAATCGGGCGATGAGATCGGCGGCTGAGGTCAATTCATGATCCGTCTCGACGCCAGCGGCGGCATAAGCGGCCAGATCCCCACCTGTCAGGCCGCGACCATGACCGCAAACCCGTTTGCCACTGGCAAGACCTGCAGCGACAATCCCTTGCACACGCGGATCGCCGTCGAGCAATTGATACATTGTCATCAGCTCAGCTGCACCGTGGATGTCAGGACGAGCCAGCAGTGAGGTGACCTCAGAGGGCCCAAAGTCCCCACCGCTTTGTTCAAATTTCGGCGCAGATGGCACGCAGGTCGGCGCGAGTGGCAAAATTCGCAGTGGCAGCGCTTTGGCAGCTTTACAGGCGTAATCGACGCCGCTCAGCCCTGCGACATTTGCCAATTCATGTGGATCCCACAGCGCCGTTGTCACACCGCGAGGCACCACTGCACGGGCATATTCAGCGGGCGTCACCATTGAGCTTTCAACGTGCATATGCGTATCGATAAAGCCCGGCACAACATAAGCCCCAGCTGCGTCTAGCTCTGCATGGGCTTTACGCGCCGGGTCTGGCGCATGAACGCTGGCAATCAACGGGCCTATGAGGCCAATATCGACCGGCCTTTCGCGACCTGTGATCAAATCGAGCATCATCCCATTGCGCACCAGCATATCAAAAGGACGCAGACCGCGCGCGGCCTTGACGGCTTCGGCGCGCAAAATGGGATCATTCAAGTTCGGTTTAGTCGACATTGGTATGGTTCCCAAAGAGTGAATCTAAGCAGGCTTTTACAGCATCAAGCGTTGTCCCTACAACACGGCGCGTCGATCCAGTCTCATTTTGCTTGAAGGTCGTTTTGCCGTAGGTTTCATCCGCAGTTGTCGAGACGCTCATATCGCAGCGTTCAAATGCGAAGGCTTCTGGCTGACAGGCGACAAGGGCGGCCACGGGATCATAGATCGCCATGTGGGAGCGTCCTCTGTTTAGCGCAATGTCTAGATATCCGCCCAACAAATCGGAGGTCAGCGCATCGCCGTCTATTAGGTGGTCTGCCCCAAAGGTGATTGTGCGGCAAAACATCAGATCGACCACATCCATTTGAATGCCAGCCCCGGCGACAATCGCTGCGGCTTCGGGGTCAGCTAAGGCGTTGAATTCTGCCTGCGCTGAATGATTGCCAGCGCCATTGCTGCCACCCATCCAAACAATGCGGGTGATGCTGGCGGCTAAATCAGGCGCGTCTTGCACCAAACGCGCGATGTTTGTCAGCGGACCTATCGCCAATATGTCGCGTCGCTCGGTGCCTTTCGCCGATCTAAGCCATGCTTTGAGCGCCGTGTTTGCATCCTTTGCTTCAACCTCGCCACTGCCAGCGGGTAAATACTGACCTCGGCTCAGCATGCCGCGTGGCCCTAAAATGCGTTCGGCCGTTTCCGTAGTTCGCAAAAGTGGGCGATCTGCACCTATGTAAATCGGCGCATCAAACCCATAGGCTTGGCGGGCCCCACTGGCATTTGAGATGACCTGCGCCAGCGGCGCGTTGCCCGCAACGAGCGAGATACCAGCGACTTGCCCCCCCAAATGACGCAACACAAGCAGCGCCCAGAGATCGTCAAAACCAAAATCTGTATCGACCCAAAATGTGTTCATCGGGCGAGGGGACGTGCAGTGGTTTCGGGAAGGTCAAAATTGACGACTTCGCCCAGCGGCACTTCAGCGGTTTCAATTGGCGCATCCGCTTTGATCGGACCCAAAGGCGTATCGATCACGTATTCGCGGTGCCCGCCTGCAAAGCTGCTGGCCGACACGCGACCACTGAACGGGCCTGTGCCGACCACAACGCCGCTCGGGCGCCAGCCGAGCATCGGAGTGGTGGCGGTGAACCCCAATGGCAATGCCCCAGAATCTGAAACAAGGTTGCCGTCTTGAACACTGAAAATGTTTTCAAACCCCATAAATTCGGCGGCAAAGGCCGTGGCCGGTTCCGCGTAAAGTTCATGCGGGGTGCCAAGTTGTTCGATTTTGCCGTCTTTCATCAACACAATTCGGTCTGCCAGCGCCAAGGCTTCGGCCTGATCGTGTGTGACGAAAACCATTGTCACACCGGTTTTCTTTTGAACGCGTTGTAATTCGGTGCGCATTTCCAAGCGTAGCCGTGCATCAAGGTTCGACAGGGGTTCATCCAAAAGCAGCACCTTTGGTTCCATCACCAAAGAACGTGCCAAGGCCAGACGTTGCTGTTGGCCACCGGACATTTCTGCAGGCTTGCGGGTTTCAAACCCGGCCAAACCCACGGTGGCAATACCGGCTTCAGTGCGTTTGCGAATTTCAGATTCTGGCATCTTTTGCAATCGCAACCCAAAGGCCACGTTTTCAAAAGCACTCAGGTGCGGGAACAGAGCATAGGATTGAAACACCAGCCCAATGCCGCGTTTGTTTGCGGCGACCCGCGTGACATCGCGCCCATCGATCGAGATGCTGCCCGAGGTTGGCGTGAGCAGGCCAGCAATGGCGCGCATGGTTGTGGTTTTGCCGCAACCAGATGGCCCGAGCAGGGCGATCAATTCGCCTTCAACCACGTTAAGATTAAGGTTCGGAACCGCAACCGTTTTGCCATAGGACAAGGTGAGATTGGACAGGCTTACAAATGTATCAGACATAGCGGGAAAATCCTAAAAGGCGTTCGGCAACAAAGACGATGGCGAGGGACATGAAAGCCAGCAAAGCCGATAGCGCCGCGACGGAAGGGTCATAGGTGATTTCCATATAGGCGAGCATATCGATGGGCAGGGTTTTCACCCCAGGGCCAGACAAGAACAGCGATACAGGCACTTGATTGAAGCTGGTCACAAAGCCCAAAATGAACGCGGCAAGCACGCCACCGCGAATGTTTGGCAGCACCACTTTGGTGAAGGCTTGCAACCTTGTGCAGCCCAGCAAAACGGCGGCTTCTTCCATGTCAGAACGCAGATTGTTCAAACTGGAGGACACAACGCGCACCGCATAGGGCAACACCAGCGCTGTGTGCGCCAAGAACAGCGCCATGGTCACGGTGAAATCAAGTGGGATGACCAGATACCGCAAAAGCGCCAAGCCGACGATGATGCCCGGCACAATGATCGGCGAGGCCACGATGGTGCGGATGGTCTCGGCGCCCGGCAAATCGTAGCGGTTTAAGGCATAGGCCGCAGGAACGCCCAGCATCAGCGCGGCCAAAGTGCCGAAAATGGCAAGGCCCATGGATAACAGAAAACTTTGACGAAAGCTCTCGATGGTGAACACCTTGAGATACCATTTGAGCGACAGGCCGTCAGGGGGGAACGCCAAGGCTTCGCCCGCTGACATACCGGCGAAAATGATGATGATGAAAGGCCCGATTAGAAACGTCAAAGTGACGGCAATAATGGCCCACGAGGTGATGTTTTTCATAAGGTTACTTCCGCGCGGTGGCGATGCGCTTTAACAGCAGGTTTGCTGTAAAGGACATAACGATTAAGATCATTGCGATGACGCTGGCCGAGACGAAATCATTGGAAACGTTAACGCGTTGATACAGCAAGGTTTCCAGCATCAGCACCTTCGATCCACCCAGAATAGCGGGCGTGATATAGGCGGTCAGCGCGCCGGTGAACACAAGCGTGCCGCCAACGACCAAGCCTTCTTTTGTCAACGGCAGAATGACCCTGAAAAACACCTGAACCCAATTGGCGCCCAAAACGCGCGCGGCAGGAATAACATCGCGCGGGATGTTTTCCATCGCAGACAGCAGCGAGATAATCATCAAAGGCATGAACAGCTGCAACAGGCCAAGAAACACTGCGGTTTCTGTGAACAGCAACCGAATGGGAGTTTCAGACAGGCCAAGCCCAACGATCGCGTCATTGACGATGCCCGTGCGTCCCAAAATAACGATCCACGCATAGGTGCGCGCCACAGGCGAGATCATCAACGGCAAAATGATCAACCCAAACACCCGTCCGCGTGCAACGGGCGACAGGTTGGTGATGCTGAAAGCTGCGGCATATCCGATCACCGCCGCCGTGCCGGCCACCAAAACGCCCAGTTTTAGTGTGCGCAAAAACACTGATCGATTGAGAGGTTTGGAAAAGAAATCGACATAGCCCTGCAGCGTCCAGCCTGCGTCGGACTGAAACGCTTCGGACAACAAGATGCCAACAGGCACGATAAAAAGCAGCAGTGCGAACAGGGCTGCGGGCAATGCAAGAGCCAGCCCTTCGCGGGTACTTGAGAACATCTGCGGGTTCCGTTCTGAGACTATGACTGAGAAGACTTAGATTTTGAGGGTAGGGGGCGGTCACATGATCGCCCCCAAAAAGAGGTTAGCGGATAACTTCAGTGTTCCACTGATCAACCCATGCTTCGCGGTTGTCGATGATTTCCGCAGGCGACAGGATGTTGAGTGAATTGATAAGATCCGCGCCATAGGTCAGGTTGTCGGCAATCTCGTCGCTGACAACAACGTCTGCGTTTGCGGGGCTGTCGATCAGGGCCTCAGCAATTCGTGTCTGCACTTCAGTGGACAACCAGAAGTCCATGAACTGATAGGCCAGATCTTCGTTGCCGTTGCCTTTGGTCATGATCATAACGTTCATGCCGCCCGCTTGGCCCTCGGCTGGTTCAGCCCATGCAAATGGCAGAGGTGAGCTTTTGAAACGGCTCCATGCGAAACGACCGACTGGGGCGGCGATGACCTCTTCTTGGTTCATCAATTGCGCCAATTCGGACGAGCGAGAATAGAAGGTGACAATATCATCAGCATGCGCGCCAATGTCAGAAATCACACCCTTATAATCGGTGCCGGTCTCGCCATTGGCCTTTGCCAGCATCATCAACGTCAGTGGACCTTGGGTCCCGGTGATATTGGGCAGCGACACATTGCCTGCAAGCTTTTCGTCAAGTAGATCGGCCCAGCTGTTAATCTCAACAAGATCAGTGCGGTAGACAATAGAGCTGGCGTAGAATGTATACCCGACCGCCATGTGATCGCCCAGCGGATCTTGCGCCGCTTCATAAAGTAGGTCGTAGTTTGACAGTTTCGCGACATCAAGTTGCGCCAGTAAATCCTTGCGCGCCAAGGCCAAAGCATCATGAGACGAGATCACGGCCATATCGATGACAGGGTCTTTGGCATTGGCTTCGATCTTTGACATACGCTCAACACTGTTTCCAGTCTCGATAACCAATTTACAGTCACAGATCGCTTCAAATGGATCATAAAGCGCTTCTTTATACGCGTCTTGCGCAAAGGAATAGGTCGAGATGGTCAGGGTTTTGTCTTGCGCGATGGCAGGGACTGCAAGCGCACAACAAAGCGCTGAAAGGGAAAGTGTTTTTTTCATTTGATAGTCTCCAAGCTGGTCGTGTTTCTTTTGAGTGAAGTAGAATCTCGGGTCACAAGGCGCATCGCAATTTTGTCGTTTTTCTCTTGCGATTGTTCGCCTTGAATAGCGCGCATAAGGTGCTCGATCGCCACCTTAGCGATCTGCTCAACGTCCTGCGCGACGGTCGTCAACATGGGGTGCATGGCAAGACCAAAAGGCAGATCGTCAAAGCCTGTTAGGCTGACATCGTTTGGCACGCCAATCCCACAGCGGATCAAATGCGACTGAACTCGCAGCGCCATTAAATCAGATGTGGTCAGGATGGCCGTCGCACCATTTTTGATGGCGCCGGCAAGTTGATCCATGCCGTCTTCGCCCCAAAGTTCGAGCACTGTATCGGCGGTAACAAGACCCATGCGCATGCCCTCGACGCGATCGCGCTGCACCTCTGACACGCGATCAACACCCAGAATAACAATATGACGATGCCCAAGTGCGGTGATATGTTCCGCAATCAGTTTGCCGCCACCCGCATGGTCCGCGCTGACAGTGTTGTCGGGGTCAGAGGCGGTGTTGATGATAACTGTGGGCACAGATTGCAGCCCAGGTGTGGTGCCTTTTTGCGGCACGATCAAAAGACCATCCACGCCGCGATCAAGCAGCCGGTTGATCGCCTGCGTTTGCTCATCGGGATTGCCGCGTGAGTCAGCAATTAGGATGCCCACTTGGCGATTGTCAGCAGCCAAAGACAAGTGTTGCGCGATGCGCGGAAACAGCGGGTTGGTCAAATCGGGCATCACCAAACCAAGGATGCCAGATTGCCCACTGCGCAACGCGCGCCCTGCAAGACTTGGACGATATCCAAGCTCACTTGCACGCAGTTTGATCCGTGCCACCATCTGGGCAGAAACGCGCCCCTTGCCAGTCAAGGCATTGGACACAGTTGCGACCGAGACACCCATATCTGCCGCAATCTGTTTGATATTTGCCATAAGGCCTCCTGTTGGTAAAACGTTTAATCAACGTGGAAGGGCTATGTCAACGTAATCGCTAGATCCAAAGCCCTTCAGGCAGTCTTTGCCTAAAATATGGTCAGTTGTTCTTGCCCAAGGGGCGCCAATAACCAATTTTTACGTTCTTCCATGATCGCTCATCGATTTCAGGGCAGCTTTCATCATGCCGTAAAGCATCGATTGCAGTCCCTCTAAGCTTACAAACCCAAAGTCGATTGTGTCGTGCTAGGTTGAACTTAGCACAGGGTATCGTGTGAAGCCTCACGCTTCAGATTGTGCGAGAGCGTAAGAAATAATGACAGCGGGGCCACTATAAGAAACGCAGACTTTGCGCGTGAGAATACACCCAGATCTAACGTTCGATGTCACGGATGAAAACATTTTGGAGGCATTTGGGGCTTTGTGTCACTTACCGCGTGGTCGCTATACCGGTTTTGCATACGCTATTTGCAATTGGCATTGGCCGATTGCAAATGCTCTGCCCTAAGCTTTGGTGATTCAGGAGAGAATACCTGACATCCGACAGAGAAGGACATCACATGAATACATTTATCCGCCTAGCAGCGGCAAGTGCGATGACGGTCGCGTTTGGAGCAGCTGCCCAAGCCGATATTTCGGTCAAGGTCGCCTATGACGCTGACCCCGTCTCACTAGATCCACATGAACAGCTCTCAGGTGGCACGCTTCAGCTGTCACATATGGTTTTTGACCCGCTGGTGCGCTGGACACAAGATTTTCAATTTGAAGCTCGCTTGGCTGAGAGCTGGGAACAGATCGACGCCACGACAACACGGTTCCATTTGCGCGATGGCGTAACATTCCATTCTGGCAATGCTTTGACCTCTGCTGATGTGGATTGGACCTTTGATCGTCTCAAAGAAAGTCCTGATTTTAAAGGCATCTTTAGTCTTTTCACAGACGTAGAAGTCGTTGACGATCTGACGTTTGACCTGATCACGTCCGAGCCCTTCCCTTTGGTTATGCACACTGCGACCTATATTTTCCCAATGGACAGCGCCTTTTACACAGGGATGACTGACGACGGAAAAGACAAAGCTGAATTGGTCAAGCACGGTGACAGCTTTGCATCGCGGAATGTGTCCGGCACCGGGCCTTATGTTGTGTCCGAACGCGAGCAAGGCGTGAAAGTGGTCTTTGACCGTTTCGACGGCTACTGGGATACAGCGTCCAAAGGCAATGTTGACCAGATCGTTTTGACCCCCATCAAAGAAGACCCAACACGCGTTGCTGCCCTTTTGGCTGGCGATGTTGATTTCATCTCGCCAGTCCCCCCAACAGATTTGGCGCGCGTTGACGAAAACGACGGCACAGATCTAATCACTATGCCTGGCACGCGCATCATTACATTCCAAATGAACCAAGAGCGTTTTGAGCCGTTTAAAGATGTACGCGTGCGCAAAGCGATCGATTACGCTGTGAACAACGCTGGTATCGTTGATCGTATCATGCGTGGTTTTGGCACTGTTGGTGCACAAGCAAGTCCTGCAGGCTACCTTGGTCATGACGCAGCTTTGACACCGCGCTTTGATGTCGAAATGGCGAAATCTTTGATGGCTGAAGCGGGTTACGCTGACGGTTTTGAAATCACCATGATGGCGCCAAACAACCGTTACGTGAATGATGACAAAATCGCGCAAGCGGTTGCGTCCATGCTGTCTCAAATCAACATCAAAGTTGATCTGCAAACGATGCCAAAAGCGCAATATTGGCCTAAATTTGACGAACGCGCTGCTGACATGATGATGATCGGCTGGCATGCTGACACGGAAGACAGTGCAAACTTCCACCAGTTCTTGTCAGCTTGTCCTGATGCAGACTCCGGTAACGGTCAATACAACTCAGGCAACTACTGTAACCCTGAAGCGGATGCTCTGATGGTGGCGTCAAACGCCGAAACCGATCCCGCAAAACGTGGCGAACTGTTGCAAAAACTTGAAGGCATTTTATACGAAGACGCGGCCTTCATCCCACTGCACTGGCAGAACCTTGCTTGGGGCGCGCGCAAAGGTGTTGAAGCGGGTTCAATCGTCAATGCTTTGAATTTCCCTTACTTCGGCGATCTTGTTGTCTCTGAATAAACCCGACACGATATGAACCTTGCTTGGGCGGCCTTATATTTGGTCGCCCAAGTTCAAAATAGCCGACATTTATTCATGGTTCGCACAAATGGCGGCGCATTGATAACGGTCGAAACAGGTTGGAACACATGCTCGCTTATCTCGTCAAACGTCTCTTCCAAGCCATCGGAGTGATGCTCGTCATCTCTTTAATTGGTTTCGCTATCCAGGATAATTTGGGAGACCCCCTGCGTGAGTTGGTGGGCCAGTCTGTGACCGAAGAGGTTCGAGAACAGCTGCGTGACGACCTTGGGTTAAACGACAGTTTTGTCAAACAATACACGCGATTTTTAGGCAACGCGCTGCATGGAGACTTGGGCACAAGCTACTTTTTCAAAGAGCCCGCCTTGGATGTGATCCTCAAAAAACTTCCCGCAACGCTTGAACTGGTGTTTGGGGCTACGCTGATTATCATTTTCCTGTCCGTGCCACTTGGCGTGGCCACGGCGATTAGACCAAATGCAATTTTCAGCCGCGTGGTCATGGGCATTTCGATCGTTGGGATTTCGATTCCAGTCTTTTTGACCGCGATCTTGATGATTTATGTTTTCTCTGTGGGATATGGGTGGTTGCCAAGCTTTGGACGGGGCGACGTCGTGCATGTCTTTGGTGATTGGGATACCAATTTTGCCAACATCGACGGTTTACGTCATATCATCATGCCATCCTTTGCATTGGCATCGATTATGCTGCCGTTGTTCGTGCGGTTGATCCGTGCCGAAATGATGGAAGTGCTGCAAAGTGAATATGTCAAATACGCGCGTGCCAAAGGTATTCGGCCTTGGCGCATTTATTTCGTGCACGCACTTAAAAACACGCTCTTGCCCGTTATCACTGTTGGCGGTGTGCAAATCGGGACAATGGTGGCCTACACCATTTTGACCGAAACCGTGTTTCAATGGCCCGGCATGGGGTTCATGTTTTTAGAAGCTGTGAACCGCGTCGATACGCCGTTGATCGTCGCTTATTTGATTGTTGTCGGTTTCATTTTTGTTTTGACCAATACAGTCGTTGATTTGATTTACGGCCTCGTGAATCCAACTGTGAAACTTGCAAGGATGGGCGCATGAGCATTCTAAATACGATACCGCGACCCTCGCGTTGGTCACGAATCAAAGAGTCCAATATTGGCTATAGTTTTCGCAAAAACCCTGTGGCTGTTGCTTCGATGTGCATCTTTGCGATCATCGCTATCATGGCGCTTTTGGCGCCGGTGATCGCGCCGTTTGATCCTTATGATCCGGCGCAAATCGACATCATGAACAGTGAATATCCGCCGATTTGGATCGATGGCGCCGTGCCACAGTTTTTACTGGGAACAGATGATCAGGGTCGTGATCTTTGGTCGACGATCCTATATGGCACGCGCCTATCGTTGATGATCGGTCTGTGCGCTGTGACATTGCAAGCTGTGCTTGGCATCAGCATCGGGCTGATTTCTGGGTATGTAGGTGGGCGGCTTGACAGTCTATTGATGCGCATGGCGGACATCCAATTGTCATTTTCGACATTGATGGTTGCGATCATATTTTTGGCTGTGGCGCAGGCGATGTTTGGCTCTGAAACCTTCAGTCAATACGCGGTGTATTTCTTGATTGCCGTTATTGGCGTGTCCGAATGGCCGCAATATGCGCGCACTGTTCGTGCCACCGTACTGGCCGAAAAGAAAAAGGAATATGTCGACAGCGCGCGCGTTTTGGGCTTTGGGCCTTTGCGCATCATGGTGCGTCACATTTTGCCAAATTCGTTGTCTCCGATTTTTGTGATCTCCACCGTGCAAGTCGCCAACGCTATTATCTCTGAGGCCTCTTTGTCATTCTTGGGTCTGGGGATGCCACCCAGCCAACCGTCGTTGGGATCGCTGATTTCCTCTGGATTTGATTACATCTTTTCTGGCAGTTGGTGGATCACGGCGATCCCTGGCGTTGTTTTGGTTGTTCTTGTGTTGGTGATCAACCTGCTGGGCGATTGGCTGCGCGATGTTCTGAACCCGAAACTCAATAAAGGATAATCGGTATGTCACTTCTGTCCGTGCGCGACCTGACGGTGAAATTTGCCATGCGCGATCATTCCGTGACCGCATTAAATCAAATTTCCTTTGATTTGAAACGGGGTGAACGCCTTGGAATCGTCGGTGAATCTGGCGCTGGAAAATCTATCACTGGGTTCTCGTTGATGAACCTTTTGAGCAAGCCTGGATACATCGCAGGCGGTAAAATTCAGTTTCAAGGTGAAGACATCGTCGGTATGCCCGAGGCCAAAATGCGCCGCATTCGCGGCAATCGCATGGCGATGATTTTCCAAGACCCGATGGTGACGCTGAACCCCGTTTTGACGATCGGTCAGCAAATGGTTGAAACCCTCAAAGCGCATCGCAAGTTGAGCAAATCTGAGGCCGAGCAAATCGCGATTATGAAGCTCAAGCAAGTCTATATTCCTTCGCCAGAAGAACGTTTGGCCCAATACCCACACGAGCTGTCGGGGGGCATGCGTCAGCGGATCGTCATCGCCATCGCGCTGTTGCTAGACCCTGAGTTGATCATCGCAGATGAGCCAACAACCGCGTTGGACGTGACCATCCAAGCCGATATCATGGAGCTGTTGTTGGAGCTGTGTCAGTCAAGTAAAGTGGGTTTGGTGTTGATCACACATGACCTTGGGGTCGTCAGTCAAATGACAGATCGAACATTGGTGATGTACGCTGGCCGTATCATCGAGGCAGGTACCACACGCGAAATCATCAACGATCCGCAGCATCCTTATACACAAGGGTTGATCAACGCCTTGCCGCAACAAACAGCGCCTGGCCAAAGGCTGAAACAAATCCCCGGCGCAATGCCCACTTTGAACGAAGTGCCCGCAGGCTGCCCGTTCAGCCCAAGGTGCACATTCGCAACAGATCAGTGCCGTCATACATCGCCTGAAATCGTGCGCCACGCGCATGTTGAAGTGGCATGCCATGAAGTGAATCGGCTACAATCGCCACTGCCTGAGGGTCAATCCGCATGAACAAAATGATCGACAAAGAGCCCCTTTTGGAACTGCGAAATGTTGAAAAACGCTTTGAGCTTGATCAAGGGTTATTGGAAACACTCAAGTTCCGTAAAGGTAAATTTGTGCGTGAGAAGCGCGACGTCCATGCGGTGAATGGCGTTTCTTTAAAAGTTGCGCGTGGCGAGGCCCTGTGCGTAGTTGGCGAAAGTGGATGCGGGAAATCCACAGTGGCGCGTTTGATCGCGGGCTTGCTGACGCCCAGTGCTGGTGAAATCCATTACGAAGGCACACGGATCGATAATAAGTCGCGTCATGACCTTTTGCCCATGCGTAAGAAAATGCAGATGATTTTTCAAAATCCCTATGCTTCGTTAAATCCCCGCATGACGATCAAACAGGCTTTGGAAGAGCCGGTGCGCTATCATAATCCGTCGTTGTTAAACGGTGAGGTTGAGGCCAAAGTGGCCCATGTGATGCAATCTGTCGGCGTTGATCCGACATGGATGGTGCGCTATCCGCATGAGTTCTCTGGCGGGCAACGTCAAAGGATCGCCATCGCGCGGGCTTTGACCGTGGATCCTGAGTTCATTATCGCTGACGAGCCGATCTCGGCATTGGACGTGTCGATCCAAGCACAGGTTTTGAATTTGATGCTTGAAGCCAAAGATCATCGTGGTTTAACTTATCTTTTCATCACTCATGACCTCAGTGTCGTGCAACACTTTGGCACCCGTGTTGCGGTGCTATATTTGGGATCTGTTTGCGAACTATCAGACACGGCGACGTTGTTCGAAAACCCCAAACATCCCTATACCAAAGCCCTATTGTCCGCCGTGCCGCAGCTTAAAGACGATAGGCCAGGTCACATCCGTCTTAAGGGTGAAATTCCAACGCCAATCAATCTGCCGCAGGGTTGTCCTTTCCAAAGCAGGTGTTCTTACGCCAATACTAGATGTGCGACAGAAGCTCCGCGGCCAGTGTTGCAAGCTGACGGTTCTATGGTGGCCTGTCACGGCGTTGAAGAAGATCGGCTTGATAGCTGATCTGTCGGGCGAAATATGGGACCTGTAGATGGATATTGAATGGCTTAAAGACTTTGAAGCTTTGGTTGCACAGAAAAATTTTTCGCGTGCTGCCGAAGAGCGATATGTCAGCCAACCGGCCTTTTCGCGTCGCATTCGTGCGCTCGAAGAGGGGGTGGGCGTAAAGCTTATCAACCGTCAAACATTGCCATTGTCTTTGACGCCTGCTGGCGAGGTGTTCTTGTCTCAATCACGGGTGATCTTGCGTTCATTTGCCGAAACCATTGATCGTTGCCAAACCATCAGCGCTGCGAGCGAGAACGTGATCCGCTTTGCCACCTCTCAGTCGCTATACATGACTCATTACAAAACCCATTTAGCCCCTATGGTTCAAGAGGGCGGGTTGGATATTGATTTAAATTCAACCAGTTGGGACGCCGATCAATTTGTCTCGGCCTTACAGCAGCGCTATTGCGACGTCATTTTGACCTACTGGCACCCTTCTATGGATTTTCTAGCGCCGCTTGAGTTGGGCAAGTGCGAGTATCTCACCCTATCCAAGGATGACTTTGTTTTGGTGTCAAAGGCCCACAAGGGTCTGCCAGTGCACGATTTGGATAAGACCAGTAAAAGGCCCGCATCGCTGTTGTCCTACGGCATCGCGTCTGCGCTTCATGCTGTGGTGGACCACATGTTGCGCTTGTGCAGTGACGGCCCCAAAATGCTGACCGTGAACCGGAGCGCCTTGGCCATTTCCGTTAAGGCGATGATCTTGGAAGGTTTTGGCATGGGTTGGCTGCCCTATGAATTGTGCAAAGAAGAACTTGCTGATGGTCGTATGGTGCGGCTTGGAGACGACAGTCATCTGGAGCAGATCGAAGTTCGATTGTATCGCGATAAAGAAAACAACAAACCAACCCTGCGCAAACTTTGGGCTAAGTTAAAGGTCGTGCATGAGTGATCGCACGTGCCGTGTCAGTTTGAGATGAATGGCACTTACGAAGGCGGCCAGCGGCATTTTTTCGCGCTGAGGTCGTCCGCGTTTTACACGGTGATCGACGTGAGCCAATCATAAAAGATCATAATTTGCTGGCGCTTTTTAGGATCAGGGTGTGCAACAAAATAAAAGCCGTTTTGGGTTTTAAGGGTTTGCTCAAAGGGTGTCGCCAGAAGTCCTCGCTTGATGTGGCCCTTTGAGAACATCTTGTTCACAATGGCGACGCCACGTCCTGTCGCGATACTTTCTAAGGCCAGCAATGAGGAATCCACCGGCATCCATGGCTGTGGCACGGGGCAGTCCAAACCAAGCTGTTGGAACATGAGCGGCCAATCATTTTCTGATCCGATGATCGGCACGATGTCAGCATCCTTCAAACGAGACGGATCGCGCTGAAACAAAGCCGCATCGTTGGGATTGCACACAAGGGTCGCTTGTCCTTTGCCCAAAGGCCATATGTCTTGTTCAGGCCAGTCCCCCGCGCCATACCTAATATCGACGTCAATCGTCGCGTCGCTCATGCGGTCTGACCAGACGATTGTCGACAAGACGATGTCGATCTCTGGATGCAACGCGCGAAATTCGTGCAGACGCGGGGCCAAGACAAGCACGCCAAAAGAAATCGAGGCCCGCACGCGCAGGCTTGTTTTCGTTTTAGGTTTAAACAGGTCATCTGTCGCCGTTTTTAGATCATGAAACGATGCACGCACTGGCTGGGCATAAGCTTGACCTATGTCTGTCAGCTCAACTCCTTTGGGCAGCCGTTTGAACAGCTTCATTTCCAGAGTTTCTTCCAACAACTTGATCTGTTGGCTGACGGCAGCAGGGGTCAACAAAAGTTCATCGGCTGCTGCTGCAAACGAACTGTGGCGTGCGGCGGCTTCGAAGGTTCGCAACCAATTCACATGCGGAAGACGTCTCATGATCACACACTCCGTTTTTGTGACCCCATCAGTGCATGTATTCGTTTTGCGGATCAATGCTTGATGGACAATTATTTTTACCCCATTGGCGCAAATCCATTTGTTTGCAACAGGGGCGTCTGGCGCTGTTTATGAGGGTCCAAGAGCAGGTGGGCGATCATAATGGACTTTTCAAATTTCGACTTTGTGATTGTTGGTGCAGGCTCAGCAGGCTGCGTTCTAGCCAATCGGCTGACCGAATGCGGTCGGTACAAAGTTCTGTTGCTGGAAGTGGGCGGCAGCGACGCGCAGTTTTGGATCAAAGTGCCGCTGGGGTACGCAATTAACGTCTCAAATCCTGCCTTGAACTGGGGATATCACACAGTGCCCGATGCCGGATTGAACGGGCGGTCTATTTCTTGGCCGCGCGGTAAAGTGATTGGTGGATCGGGGTCGATTAATGCCATGGCTTATGTGCGCGGTTTGGCGCATGATTATAATGATTGGGCAAAATCTGGCGCGCAAAACTGGGATTGGGACGCCGTAAAAGCGGTTTTTGACCGGATGGAAGCCCATTCAGAGCATACCTCGAAAGGTCGCCAAACACGTGGAGATGGTCCGGTTGTCATATCCGATTTGTCCGATCAGATGTCGTCGTTTTCCGAACGTTTTCTAACGGCCGCACGGGATGCAGATTATCCTGTCATCTCGGATATGAATGCGCCCGATGTAGATGGGATTGGCTATTACCGCAGCACAGTCCGAGGTGGTCGTCGCTGGTCATCAGCGGACGCCTTTTTGCGGCCAGCCGAGCGCCGCGGGAACCTATGCGTCATTCGTCATGCTATGGTTGACAGGCTCATTCACGAGAATGGCAAAATCACAGGTGTCGCGTTTCGCCGCGGCGAACAGCAACATCAGGCAACAGCGCGCAAAGAAGTTATCGTATGTGCGGGCGCTATCAATTCGCCAAAGCTGTTGCAGCTCTCAGGAATTGGCCCAGTAGATGTGTTGCGGCGTCATGGTGTTGAGGTCGTGCAGGATGTGCCGCAGGTCGGGCGCGGCCTTCAAGACCATTTGGCCGTGTCTTATCAGTTTCAAACGAATAGAGTGACCTTGAACAATACGCTTGGGCGAACACTTGGAAAGCTGCGCGCAGGCGCGAAATATGTGCTGACCCGCAAAGGGCCGCTGGCGGTTCCAGTCAACCAAGTTGGTGGCTTTGTGCGTTCTGACCCTGGCTGCGACGTGCCCGATATGCAGCTTTATTTTAACCCCGTTTCCTATAGCGAATCCGCCTCTGGCGCGACTGTCGTGGACAAGTCCGCGGGGTATCAAATTTCTGCGCAGCCTTGCCGCCCGACCAGTGTCGGATCGATTGAGATCGCCTCCGCGTCGCCCCAAGATGCGCCCCTGATCAATCCGCAATCGCTAAGCACTGAAGACGACAAAGCGGCCGCCATTCGCGCGGGCAGAACGTTGCAGCGCTTTGCGAAAACGGCGAGCTTGCAAGAGGTGACGACAGCTGCGAAGGCGCCCGACTTGATGGCGCTTGATGATGCTGCCTTGTTGGAAGATTTCCAAGACCGCGCCAAAACGGTATATCACCCGACATGTACCTGTCGTATGGGGCGTGATCGCGAGGATTCAGTGCTTGATGCAAGGTTGCGTGTACACGGCGTGTCGGGGTTGCGTGTTGTCGATGCCTCTGCATTTCCGAACATAACCTCAGGCAACACAAACGCGCCGACAATGATGTTGGCGATGCGTGCTGCAGATATGATTTTGGAGGACTCTTTGTGAAGCTTGAGAAACTAGAAACCTTTGTGGTTGGCAATCCACCACCGCGCCACGGCGGGCGTTACTTTATTTTTGTGCGCCTTACGACAGCTTGCGGAATCACAGGTGTTGGCGAGATTTATAACGCCACTTTCGGGCCTGAAGTGTGCTGTGCGATGGCGCGTGACATGTTTGGCCGCCATTTCGATGGCGCTGATCCGCATCATATCGAGGTCCTGTTTCGCAAATCCTATGGCGCCGGTTTCACGCAGCGCCCTGATGTTAGCGTTATGGGTGTGTTCAGTGGGCTTGAGATGGCCTGTTGGGACATCATCGGTAAGGCGGCTGATCTGCCTGTTTACGAGCTTCTTGGGGGGCGTGTGCATGATCGTTTGCGCAGCTATTCCTATATTTATCCGCCCGCTGGTGATGTCTATCCTGATCCAAGCTTGCCCAATGCCTATAACGATTCATCCATCGCCGCCGAGGTGGCGCTTGGTATGGTTGAGCAGGGGTTTACGGCCTTGAAATTCGACCCCGCGGGACCGTTTTCCATCTATGACGGGCATCAACCACGGCTCGAAGACATCACACGCAGCGTTGCGTTTTGTCGGGATATCCGCGAAGCCGTTGGCGATCGTGCCGATCTTTTGTTTGGCACCCACGGTCAATTTACGGTGTCGGGGGCGAAACGTATGGCCCGTGCGCTTGAGGAATTTGACCCGCTTTGGTTCGAAGAACCCCTGCCGCCTGAAAACCCAACTGACATGGCGCAGGTCGCCAGCTTTACGTCGATCCCTGTGGCCGCTGGTGAACGCCTGTGCACCAAGCACGAGTTCGCGCGATTGTTAGAAGTCAGTGCTGCGTCGATTCTGCAGATCAATTTGGGGCGTGTTGGTGGACTTTTGGAAGCCAAGAAAATCGCATCTATGGCTGAAACGCGGTCCGCGCAGATAGCACCCCATCTGTACTGCGGGCCGATTGTAGCGGCCGCCAATATTCAGATCGCGACCTGCAGCCCCAATTTCCTTGTCCTTGAAAGCATAGGCACATTTGATGGCCCCTATATGAATGCTGTCAAAGGCGAAATTACTTGGGAAAATGGTTATGTTATTCCACCCACCAGCCCTGGTTTGGGGCTGGAACTTGATGATGAAGCCATCGCCCAGATGCCTTATGAAGGCACAGAATTGCATATTGAAATGGCAGAACTGCCAGTCACCCCATAGCTATCCATCCATAGCCAGCCTTTAGGAAACCACATCATGCTGACACTGAACAAATTCTACATCGATGGCGCTTGGGTTGATCCTGCGTCTGACGCCACAATGCCGATCATGAACCCTGCAACAGCCACCCAAATCGGGACGGTGTCTATGGGCAATTCCGAAGACGTCGATCGCGCAGTGGCCGCCGCAAAGCGCGCGTTCGAGACGTTTTCAATGACACCAAAAGCCGAACGCCTTGCTTTGCTTGAAAATCTGCGCGTCGCCACCATCGCACGTTTGGATGACTTGGCGGCGGCCATGACGTCTGAGATGGGTGCGCCCGCGACGATGTCATTGGAGTCTCAGGCGCATTCCGGCTTGGGCCACCTTGACGATTTCATCGCAGCACTCAAATCCATGGAAGACGAAGAGACATTGCCAAACGGTGACATCATTTCACGCGAACCTATCGGTGTTTGCGGTTTGATCACGCCATGGAACTGGCCGATCAACCAGATCGCGTTGAAAGTCGTGCCAGCTTTGGCAACAGGCGCCACGTGTGTTTTGAAGCCTTCCGAGCACACACCAATTTCCGCGCAGATCTATGCAGAGATTGTCGAGGCTGCAGGCTATCCTGCAGGCGTGTTCAACTTGGTGCAGGGCGATGGGATTTCTGTTGGCTCAGCGATGTCGCGCCACCCAGATATTGCCATGATGTCTTTCACAGGTTCTACCCGCGCGGGCACCGCCGTGTCCAAAGATGCGGCGGATGGCGTGAAACGTGTGACGCTGGAACTTGGTGGGAAGTCCCCCAACCTTGTCTTCGCGGATGCCGACTTGGGCAAGCGGATCGCAGAAAGCGTTGAAGGGTGTTTTTACAACACGGGCCAATCGTGCAACGCGCCCACGCGCTTGTTGGTCGAGCGCAGCTGTTATGACGAGGTGCTTGAACTTGCGAAAGCCGCAGGCGAGGCGCAAAAAGTTGGCGATCCTGCGCAGCAGGGTGATCACATCGGGCCTGTCTTTGACAAGATCCAATACGACCGCGTTCAAGCCATGATCAAGATCGGCATCGACGAGGGCGCACGCGTTTTGGTTGGTGGTCTTGGCAAGCCCGAAGGTTTGGAAGCTGGTTGGTTCGTGAAGCCAACGATTTTTTGCGATGTAGACCACGACATGCGTATTTCACGCGAGGAAATTTTTGGCCCAGTTTTGGTCATCACGCCGTTTGACACGGAAGACGACGCCATCACCATGGCCAATGACACGGATTATGGGCTTGCCGCCTATATTCAGTCTGGTGATGAGGCGCGGGTGTCGCGCGTTGTGCGTCGCTTGCGTGCAGGTACGATCCAAATCAACGGACGTGGCCCTGATTACGGATCACCGTTTGGCGGATATAAACAGTCTGGCAATGGCCGTGAAGGTGGTGTGTTTGGCTTGGACGATTACCTTGAGACTAAAGTGCGCCCACCGTTCACGGCGTAAACATTCACACACTGAAACGAAAAACGGCGCAGAGGTTCTGCGCCGTTTTTTATGTCGTGAGCTCCGGAATGAGTACTGCTTAAGTCAACGGTATCAATCCGCCAGAATGGGCTTGATCAAACCGGTTGGGATCACCTCATAGCCTTGCTCTTCTGGTTCATCGTCGGTCAACTCCAGTGGGAAACCTGTGGCGGTGACGTCCAGACCTGTCGCATCTTCTAAACGTCGAATGATGTTGGGTGACAATTCGCGTTCGCCATATTTCGCGATGCCGTCGTTGAAAATCTCGACCATCAAGGGACTGATTTCAAGCGGCACATTTGCGTCTTCTGCCAGCTTTTGAAACAGACCGATGTCTTTCTTCACAAGGTCCATGGTGAAAGAAATATCGCGTGAGCCGTTCAAGATCACTTGGCTTTCCGTTTCATGCACAAAGGAGGTGCCAGAGCTGATTTTCATCGCCTCATAGGTGGTGTTCATGTCAATGCCCACGGCTTTCATCGTCACCAAGGCTTCACAACAGGTCAGCAAGTTTGCTGTCGCCAGATAGTTTGTCATGACCTTCAACGTCGAGGCAGATCCAATCTCGCCTGTGTGCAAAACGCGGCGGCCCAAGGTGGTTAGGATCGGTAGCATCCGTTCAAACGTCGCGCGATCAGCGCCCGCAAAGATCGAAATATTGCCCGTGTCCGCGCGGTGGCAGCCACCAGAGACTGGGCATTCAATCGCAGTGCCGCCCTTTTCGGTCACAAGTGCCGCCAGCCGTTTGACTTCGGAGACTTCTGTCGTCGACATTTCCATCCAGATTTTGCCGACCTCAACAAAGGGGATCATTTCTTCAACAACAGCGGCGCAGGCCGCAGGAGAGGGTAGGCAGGTGATGACTGCATCGCAGGCTTGCATCAAATCTGCAGGGCTGTCAGCGGCTTTCGCGCCTTTCGCGACAAAACCTGCAACCAATTCGGCATTGAGGTCTAGAACCGTGAGGTCATGCCCGTTACGCAATAAGCTACCGGCCAGTTTTCCACCAACATTTCCAAGCCCAACAAAACCCATTTTCATCTGAAAGTACCCCATTTTAATCTATTTTATGTCTGTGCTGGTTTGGTGCATTCGCAGGGCAATATGAAACAATATATTTAAACCCTAAGGGGTGATTTTTGTTGTGTCTGGATGGCACAGCGACCCCGTTGGGACATGCCTTAAGCGCCTTTCCATGACGGACATGCCGCCATAAAGGGGTTTGCAGCCTATGTCGGACCAATGCCACCTAATCTGAACTGCTCCAGCCGATTGCACCATCGTCGTAGTTATATTCGGGGTTATGCAGGTTGGCAGAGGGTCCATTGCCTATTTTGACCATACAGCCAGAAACTTTGTTTCACATAAACGTAAAGTCTTCCCCAACCAAAGCCGGTGTCATATCGAAAGAGAGAGATTGTTAGGCCCAGCCACAGAGCGCGCCGCTTCAACTGTAAACTGGGTTTCGGGCTCATGATTGACCAACACAGGATAGCTGCGGGTATAGGTCAGTTTGCCGTCTCATCCGTGTCCTCTGGCAATGCGTGTGATAATATCTTGTAACCGCCTTTCAACATAAATACGCACAGTCTCGTGCATTGTCCGCATTGTGTCTTTTATAGTGAGGCTTTGCTGTATGACATTTAAGCAGCTCCCCAATAAATACGCTAATTTTGGTTGTCTCTGTTCAGGCTTTGGTCCTTCTGTGACCGGTTGGCATATTCCGCTGGTGTCCAGCCAGCAAGGCTTGAATGTGTGCGGTTGTGGTTGAAGTCGGTGCGCCATGCCGCAGGCTCGCTTCTGATTGTATCCATTCATAAGTGTTGGAGACATCTTAGCACGCTGCCCAATTTTGCCGGACCACTTCACACAAGACATTGCACGAAGGCGCGCACCAGTACGTTCCTAAACTCGGTTCGCCAGCATTGGCGCGTGCGTTTCGAATGAACCCGCTCAACCGAAGACCGTAGATTATAGTGTATGTGTATTGCAGGCCAACGCATTGGCAGAATGCACATTCTGGCATGGCAGGCGCAGCAGTCGCCAAAGACCTGCACTGTCATCAGAGATTTTTCTGGCTGTCATCACTATGTCACGCACAGCGCTTATGCAAAATTCATTCGAATGATTGGTGTGATATGAATAAAGAAAAATGGTCCATTGTCTGTGACAAAATCGAAACGGCTATCACGTTGGGGCACTATCCACCCGGTGAAAAACTTCCAACAGAACCTGAGTTGGCAGCCCAGTTCGGGGTTGGTCGGTATTCGATAAGACGCGCTATTGCAGAGCTGGCAAAAGCCGGAAAGGTGAGTGTCGAACAAGGGCGCGGAACCTTTGTTGAAAGCGGCCCTTTGCTTGAATATGCAATCGGCGCACGCACGCGGCTGCGCAAAAACCTGTTGTCTCAAGGTGTTGATCTGCATGGCGAACTTTTGAGCGCGCAGATCATCACAGCCCATCCACGGATCGCCCAAGCTTTGAACCTCGATAAGGATGCACAGGTCATCCAAAGCCAACGCATCACCTTTGCCGACGGTGTGCCGCTCGCCTTTGGCACGTCGCATCATTGCGCCAAACGCTTTGTTGATTTTGTGGCGCGGCGCGATGTGCTGGGCTCTGTCACCGAGACCTATAAATCTTACGGAATTGACGATTATTTGCGTGCCGAGACGACCATGCATGCGCGTCTGGCCCGTGCCGAAGAAGCCAAAACACTTAAGTTGCACCCGCAGACAGCCGTCATGGTTGTGCGCGCCAAAGATCAATTGCTGGACGGCACGCCGATCAGTTTCAGCGAAGTGATTTGGGCCGCCTCGCGGGTCAAATTCACAATGACAAACGAGGATTAGAATATGCCCCCAACCGCACAAGAATTTTCCCACGAGGAGGCCCTCTCGATTTTGGCGCGTGCAGATGCCGCCGCGCTCAAGAAAGTTGGTGAGGATTTGGCTCCAGAACTGCCGGATTTGGAAGTGCTGCACAGCCGAACAGGCTTGGTGATGCTGCCCATGCGCGACACGGCCAAAGGCACAGCGTTTCACTTGGGTGAAGTGCTGGTGAGTGAAGCCCATATTCGCCATGGCGACCATGAGGGCTACGGGCTGCGCAAAGGATTGGATCTTGAGGCGAGTATGGCCATGGCGCTCGTTGATATTGCTTTAGCGAGCGGAACAAGCGTCGCTATGTGCCACGATTTCTTGCGCACAGCTGAGGCGCAGCACCACGCCTCCGACACAGAAACCTTGCGCCGCGTCGAAGCGACCCGCGTTGATATGGAGACGTTTTAATGCTCACCGTTCCTACAGCCAGCGTAGAAGAAACGCGCGGCAATGAGACCTTTGATGCCTTGCTTTGGGCGCTCAGCCGCCCCGGTATGCCGCGTGACATAGCACCAGACGCCGAAGCTGCCATAATTGATGCTCTGATCGACCGCGAATGCAAAGTCTACTGCGCTGATCCGGTGATGATGCCACTCATCTTGAAAACGGGCGCGCTGCTTGCGGATGTCTGCACCGCAGATCACGCCTTTCTTGGAAAGCTCGTGGATATAAACGTCATGGACCATCTCAAAGCGGGGTCCGATCTCTACCCCGATGATGGCGCCACGATTGTGGTCAATGCGCAGATCGGCGCGGGCCAGCTGTTACGCCTAAGCGGTCCGGGCATTGATGGGTCTCTTGAGATCAACATCGACGGATTACCCCAAGGGTTTTGGGCCAAACGCGCGGATTGTCTGCGCTACCCGATGGGGTTTGACATATTTTTGATCGACGCAGGCCGCGTGATTGGCCTGCCGCGTTCTACACAGATTGAGGTGCTCTGATGGCTTATGTTGCGACCCGCGGTGGCGAACGCGCGATTGAACAATCGGAACGGTTGTTTCGCGCTGAAATGGGTACAATCACCCCTGAACGGATCTGCGAGATCAAAGCCTCCATGCCCTATTTGGTGGATCGTGTAATGGGCGAAGCTTCGCTTTACGACGAAGACATCGCGGCTTTGGCCTTGGCGCAAACGGGTGGAGAATTGTATGAGGCGGTACTGGTATTGCGAGCTTGGCGCACGACACAACCCCGTTTGAGCGTGGCCGAACCGATTGAGCAAGAAACGCTGTTCACCCACCGTCGTCTGTCTGCCGCGTTCAAAGACATTCCGGGTGGTCAATTGCTTGGACCCACCTTAGATTACTCTCACCGTTTATTGGCAACACAGGTCCTCACAGGCGAGGCATTTGAACCCGTGCCTGTTGAGCCTGCCGCCAAAGCAGCGCCAGCGCATCAGCCGTCTGTGAGCGCATGGCAAGCGGCAAACGATTTGGTCGATTTGCCTGATGCGGACACGACGCTGTCTGAAGATATTCCTGACATCACACGCGAACCTTTGCTGTTCCCGTCCAAACGCGCGCATACCTTGCAAAGCCTTGCGCGGGCGGAAACGGGGGGTGTTTTGGCTCTGGGATATGCCGCGATGCGTGGGTACGGCCAATCCCATCCAACTGTGAACGAGTTGCGTTTGGCCGAAGCCGAGATCGTGGTGACCCATCCCAAAGGCACTAAATTCTCTGCTGGCCGCGTCAAAGTTTCCCAAGCTGAAGTTCTATCGAAAAAGGGTGAAAAGCTGGAACTTGGATTTGCCGCCACACTTGGCTGGAACGAGGTCAAAGTCATCGCTGCCGCCACTCTAGATTTGAACAGCGCAGGTGCGCCCAAAGGCTCAGCCACAGAAGAAGAGTTCTTTTTGTATCACACCGAAGGTGTCGAAAGCTCTGGCTTTTGCATCCACTTCAAACTGCCACACTACGTCACGTTTCAGTCGTCTTTGGACGCGATGCGCGACGCGAAAGCACGATCCAAGCAGCAAAAGGAACCAGCGCAATGAGCCTGAAATCCCTCACCCGCGATTGGGAACCGATGAGCTATGGTTTCTTGGATGCGTCCGCCAAGCGCGAGTTGCGCCGCAAGATGCTCAAGGCCGTGGCCGTACCCGGATGCCAGATGCCCTATGCCAGCCGCGAGGTGCCTATGGCGCGCGGCTGGGGGACGGGCGGCTTGCAAGTCTCCTTGACGCTGATCAACCCAAACACTTGCGTGAAAGTGATCGACCAAGGCGCCGACGACAGCGTCAATGCCGCGTCAATCCGGTCGTTTCTTGCTCGGGTTTCTGGTGCGCCAACAACACTCGATACGCTTGAAGCGGATCTCATTCAATCGCGTCACCGCATCCCAGAAGAGGTGTTGCGCGAAGATCAGGTACTTGTTTTGCAAGTGCCAAACCCAGAACCGTTGCGATCCGTTCAACCCAATATGTCGATTGCCCGCCAAATGCATGCGGATGCGGATTACGGGCGCATGTGGCTGCAGCTTTACGAGCAAATCGTGCGGTCGGGCCGGATCATGCAAGGCGCGTCTTATCCGTCTATGGTCAACGGGCGACATGTGATGACGCCGTCGCCGATCCCGCGCTGGGATGTGCCAAAACTGAATATGGCCAAGCATTTGACCATCCTGTCTGCGGGGCGCGAAAAACGCATTTTCGCTGTGCCGCCCTATACGCGGGTCGAACCTTTGGTCTTTGATGATGTGCCCTACAAGGTCGAAGAGCACGCAAATCTGACCTGTTACAGATCAGGCGTTCGCGGTTTCTTTATGAACGAAATTCCGCAAGACGATGGCAGCTCAACTCACGAGATTTCTGACAGTGAATATGGGGTGAAAGCCATTCGCAGCACTGAGGGCGATGACATCGCGCTTGGCAAAACATGGTATGAAAATGGGGAGATGTCGTCATGACGATCACTTTGGACGCACCGCGCATCGTCACAGCGCGCCCGTTGATGACATTGAAAAATGTCTCGAAATCTTACGGGGATGTTAAGGCCGTACGCGATGCCTCGGTTGAGGTATTCCCCGGCGAAGTCATGGGCATTGTCGGCGAAAGTGGGTCAGGCAAATCCACATTGCTGCGTATGATGAACCTCGAAGATACGCCAGACACCGGCAGCTACACGCTAGATTTGCCTGATGTGCAGGGCAATTTATTTGAGCTGGATCGCTTTGCACGCCGGATGCTGTGCGCCACAAAAATCGGTATTGTCTATCAAAACCCACATTTGGGATTGTTGATGAACCATTCCAGTTCCGGCAATGTGGCCGAGCGGCTTTTGGTGGCAGGGGAACGACGGTTTTCAGTGCTGCGTGAAAAGGCCAAAACCGCGCTGGAAGCCTCAGAGTTCCCGTTGGAACGTCTGGACGCTCCACCGATTGAGTTGTCGGGCGGCATGCAGCAACGCGTGCAATTGGCCAAAGCCATCGCCTTGGAGCCTGCGCTGTTGTTGCTGGATGAGCCGACCACGGGCTTGGATGTCAGTGTGCAAGCCTTGGTTCTCGACACGTTGAAACGGCTGCAACAAGATCGGCACATTACCATGGTGATCGTGTCCCATGATTTGGGCGTGATCCGTACGATGGCAGACCGTGTCATCGTCATGCGCCGCGGTGAAATCGTCGAATCTGGCTTGGCTGATCAGATCTTTCAAGACCCTCAACACCCTTACACACAACAATTGGTGCACGCAAAATTATGACACTTGTATTGGATGTTCAAAGCCTGACCAAAGGCTTCACGATGCACCATTTGAACACTCAAATGGCGGCCTTCAACGATATTTCATTTGGCTTGAACGCGGGCGAATTTCTTTTGCTCAAGGGCACCAATGGAGCGGGTAAATCGACGCTGTTGCGCACGCTCTATCGCAGCTATCTGGCGCAAAGTGGGGCTGTGTTGTTCCATTCCTCGCATGGCGTGATCGATCTGATGCGCGCAGCTGATGTGGACATAACCCATTTGCGGCGCACTGAAATCGGCTTTGTCACACAGTTTCTTGTGGCGCGCCCCCGCGTCAGTGCGCAGGCCTTGGTGGCAGAACCTTTGCGCCAAGCTGGACACTCGGCTGAGGCCGCACTGGATGAAGCGCGCAGTTGGCTCAGCGCCTTTGGCGTCAAAGAAGAATTGTGGCGCGCTTATCCCACGACGTTTTCTGGCGGTGAACAGCAAAAAGTCAACCTTGCACGGGCGTTGATCTTGCCGCAAAAACTGTTGTTTTTGGACGAGCCGACTGCGTCACTAGATGTCCAAGCCCGCGCCGCTTTGGTGGCGCGATTGGCCGAGTTGAAATCTCAAGGCACCGCGATGATCGGTGTTTTTCACCACCCCGATGACGTGTCCCATTTGATCGATCGCGTCATCGATCTAACGCCCAATGCTCCCAACCCAGAGGACCGAGAAGATGTGGCTTACTAATGCAAAACTGGTACTGCCTGATCGCGTTGTTGAAAACGGTGCGATGAGACTTGAAGACGGCCTGATTGTCGAAATCGCAGAACAGCCTGTTGACGCTGGCCTTGATTGTGGTGGCGCTCTTATTTTCCCCGGCTTCATTGATATGCATGGCGACATGATTGAGTTGGAACTGGAACCCCGCGCGCTGGTCGATTTCCCGATGGAGGTGGCGCTGGGCCATTTGGACAGCCGCTTGGCGGCCTCTGGGATCACCACGGCCTATGCGGCTGTTAGCTTTTCCAAAGGCGCGCGCAGTGGTGAACAGCGCTCGTTTGAACATACAAACCAGACGATCCGCGCACTTAATGCGTTTCGACAGCATTGCCAAATCGATCACCGTATTCACGCGCGGTTCGACATCACATTCGACAATGCTGTGGCTGTGCTTGAAGATCTCATTCGTGATGATCTGGTCGATCTTGTGTCGGTCATGGATCACACGCCTGGTCAAGGCCAATACCGCGACATTGAACGCCACATCACATTGGTGGCCGCGCGCGAAGGTATTTCACTTACACAAGCACGCCAAGATGTGGCCACGCGTATCGCTGAACGCAGCCGTCCTGAAAGCGTGATCATGGACAATCTGCAACAGGTTGCCGCTCTGTGCAAAACACACGGAGTGGCGCTTGCCAGTCACGATGACGATACGCACGAAAAGGCGCATTTGATGGCAGATGTTGGCGCAGTCATTTCCGAGTTTCCCGTGACGTTCGAGGCGGCAAAAGTCGCAGCCGAACGCGGGTTGCTATCGGCTATGGGCGCACCAAACGCGATGCGCGGACAAAGCTATTCCGGCAATTTGTCAGCGCGTGAGGCACATGCACAAGGTTTGTTGCATATCTTGGCGTCGGACTATCATCCGGGCGCAATGTTGCCGGCTGTGTTGGAGTTGGCGAAATCTGATCCAAATGGTCTTGCAGGGGCTGCCGCACTTGTGACGTCCAATCCGGCGCGCGCGCTTGGGTTGACTGATCGTGGACAGTTGGCCGTTGGTTTGAAAGCCGATCTTGCCATTGTAGAGACCCATGGGTTCACACGGGTTGTTGCAACGTTACGCGATGGGCATTTTGTCCATTCAATACGTCAACTGTCAACGACTTCGGTCGCTCAGCGTGCTGTGGCGTAAGGAAGAATGGCACGTCACCAAGGCGTTACAAAGCCTTGGGCAACTTGTCACGCAACTGTCGATTCAGGGTCATTTTCCTCGGGTACTTCTCACTTGAAACATTCGAATGAATTTTTGGGAGTGCCACACGATGAGTTCGATCTTGACCCTGAACCAAGTTTCCCGGCAATTTGGTGAGACCCGCGCGGTGGACCAAGTCACGCTATCCATCGAGCCGGGCCAGTTTGTTGGCGTCATCGGCCGGTCTGGTGCCGGTAAATCTACTATGTTGCGGTTGATCAATCGCCTTATCGATCCCACTTCGGGGTCGATTTCTTTTGGGGATCTTGAGGTTTCATCTCTCAAGGGCAAAGCGCTGCGCCATTGGCGGCGCGATTGCGCGATGATCTTTCAACAGTTCAATCTGGTCGACCGCTTGGACGTTTTGACCAATGTATTGATCGGTCGTTTGGCCGAGCATGGGTTTTTATCCTCTATGGCGATGCGGTTCACCGACGAAGAACGCGCTATGGCCATCCAAGCTTTGGATCGTTTGGATTTGGTGCCGCAAGCCTTGCAACGCGCAGGTACGCTTTCAGGTGGGCAACAACAACGCGTCGCCATTGCCAAGGCCTTGGTTCAAAACCCTAAAATCATGTTGGCAGATGAACCTATTGCATCGCTTGATCCAGCCAATGCTTCGTTGGTGATGGATGGTTTGAAAACCATCAACCGCGAAGACGGCATCACCGTTTTGGTCAATCTGCACACACTCGACACAGCACGCGCTTACTGTGACCGCATCATCGCGATGCGTCAGGGCCGCGTGTTTTTTGATGGGACCGCTGCGCAGCTCACAGATGATGTTGTGCGCGACATCTATGGTCTTGAAGGCTTGAAAGAATTCAACGCCGACATCACGTCGACCGCGATCCGAACACCTATACACGCTTAATCACTCAACGCTTACAAGGAGATATCCACATGCGTTTTATCACAGCTACAGCCCTTATCGCTCTTATCGCCGTTCCCGCCTTGGCCGAAGGTTGGAAAGATGACTACCAAGTCGTTAAATTCGGCATCTTGTCTGGCGAAAACGAAAAAGACCGTATCGCACGCTACACACCGTTCGAAGACTACTTGGAAAAAGAACTCGGTGTTGAAGTCGAAATCTTCACAGCCGGCAACTATGATGGCGTGATCCAAGCGCTCGCAGCTGACCAAATCGAATTCGCGTTCTTGGGCTCCTCTTCCTACGCGGCAGCTTACACAGCGACAAACGGCGGCGTTACACCCTTGGTGTCTCGTGTGCAAAATGACGGCTCAACCGGCTACTATTCTATCATCGTGACACGTTGTGACAGCGGCTTGAACGACTTGGCCTCTTTGGAAGGCAAAGTCTTGGCCTTTGCTGACCCGGATTCCACATCTGGTTATGCTGTGCCTTACTTCAACCTGTCCAAAGAACTTGATCCTAAAACCTACTTCGCAGCCATCCCTTTCTCTGGCTCCCATGAAGCGGGCGTTCAGGCGGTTGTAAACGGCACGTTTGATGCGGCAGCCACTTACACAACCAACGAAACCAATGGCGTTATTCAAAAGATGGTCACCAAAGGCATGATCAAAGAAGGCGAAGCATGTCCGATCTGGCAGTCTCCTGAAATCACATCTGGTCCATTGGCTGCACGTTCAAACCTGCCGACCGGTCTGATCGAAGCCATGACAACTGCCGTGATGGAAATCCCTGAAAAAGATCCAGCAGCCTTCAAAGAAATGTCTGGTGGCGAAGATTCAACTCAAAAAGGTTGGGTCAAAGTTGATAAAGAGCGCTACCAATGGATCGTTGAGATGCGTGAGTGGATCAAAAACGAGCGCCGTAACGCGAACTGAGTTTGACCCAATAAAAGGGGGGCCATCTGGCCTCCCTTTTTCCTTTTTGGAAGGCATCTCGATATGACCATGACCGCCGACAGTCCCCGCGACACTCCTGAGAAAATCTCTAGGATCAAAACCTTTGAACAAGACTTTGCAACCAAGCGTCTGCGATCGAGGCGCGCTTGGATCATCGGCAGTGTTCTGTTTTTGGTGGCCTTTGCCCTGACAAGCTGGCTGGGTGATTTCTTTAAATACACGCAAGTCAGCCTGCCAGGCGGAGCACGCGAATGGCGCTGGATCATTCCCGCGGGGATCCCACGCCTTGGGGAATATATCTCGCAAACCATCCCCACCCTGCGCTGGGACAGTTTTGGCAGTGATTTCGCCGAATGGTTTTGGCGTTGGAAAATTTGGGGCCGGCTGCTGGTGGAAACCATTTTGATCGCCTTTATGGGGACAGCCTTTGGTGTCTTCGGCGGGTTTGCTTTGTCTTTTCTTGCTGCAAGAAACCTATCGCCAAACAAATGGATCCTCTGGGCGGCGCGGCGCTATCTTGAGATTGCGCGCACCGTACCTGAACTTGTTTGGGCTTTGATTTTCGTTTTTTGTTTTTCGGTCGGGCCCTTGGCTGGCGTTTTGGCCATCGGGCTGCACGCAACGGGCTCTTTGGGCAAGCTCTACTCTGAAGTGAATGAGAACATCGATATGCGCCCGCTTGAAGGTGTTAAGGCCTCGGGCGGCAGTTGGTTCGATCAAATTCGCTATGGCGCTGTGCCACAGGTCTTGCCCAACATCATCAGTTACACTTTGCTGCGATTTGAAATCAACGTGCGTTCCAGTTCGATCATCGGCTACGTCGGCGCCGGGGGCTTGGGGCAAGAGTTTCGCACGGCGATGTCGTTTCAAGAATACGCAGACCTGTCGGCCCTTTTCGTGATCATTGTCTTAACCGTGATGATCATCGACTACGGATCAGAAAAACTACGCCATCGCATGATTGGTATGGAGGCACGGACATGAGCTTGACGTTGGATGAAATCGAGGCCGCCAAAGCGCGTTTGCCACTGGCTTTTAAAGCGCCTTTGTCCTTGCGGATCAAACGCGGCGCACTGTGGGTCGGCTTCATTGGGCTGTTTTGCTATTGCCTTTGGGCCTTCGATTTTAACCCCGCTCGCATTTGGAACGGCTTGGATCGATTGGGCACTGTCTTAGGCTTTATGTTCCCGCCCCATATCTGGGACAACTGGCCTGAGTTTTCGGAAATTCTAAAGGGCTTGGGCGAGACCCTGTCCATCGCGTTCATGGGCACGCTTTTGGGCGCAATCATCGGATACCCTCTGTCGTTTTTGGGCGCGAAAAACATCAACCGCTTTACCTTTTTGCGCCAAGCTGCGCGGCGTGGCTTTGATGTGATCCGCGCCTTCGAGACCTTGATCCTCGCGCTGATTTTTATTCGCGCCTTTGGTCTTGGCCCTTTGGCCGGCATCTTAGCGATTGCGGTCAGCGAGATCGGCACCTTCGCAAAAATGTTCTCAGAGGCCACAGAAAACACTTCTGAGAAACCAGTCGAGGGTGTGAAAGCCTCGGGCGGCTCACGCATTCAGCAAATTCGTTTCGCAATTGCACCACAGGTGAACCCAGTGATCTTGTCTTTCCTTTTGTACCAATTCGAATCCAACGTGCGATCTGGTACGATTTTGGGCATCGTCGGGGCAGGGGGCATCGGCTTTTTGCTTTCGGATCGCATCAGTGCGTACAAATGGGATGAAGCTTGGTCGATCATCTTTTTAATTATCGCCATGGTCTATGTGATCGATCACCTCTCTGGCTTGATCCGTCAACGCATCACCGGCAAATTCGAGGGCGCGAAGTGACCGCTTTGCGGCGCGACCCAGTTTGCCCAACCCCTCACACACTGGAGACATCGCCATGAGCGGCGCAGGATCAAAACATCTTTTAAGCGAAACCCCCACCATTCATCCCGAGGCCCAAGTCGCAGATTGTGAGCTTGGCGCTTGGACAGAAGTGGGCAAGGGCACGATGATGAAGTCATCGCAGATGGGCGATTATTCTTACATCACGCAGAACTGTCATGTGGTTTGGAGCACCATCGGCAAATTCTGTTCCATCGCCAATGCGGCGCGGATCAACCCCGGAAATCACCCGACATGGCGCGCCATGCAGCACCATTCTGTCTATCGCGCCGAAGCCTATGGGTTGGGCGAGGATGATCATGACTTTTTTGAATGGCGCAAAGACCATTGGGTCACCATCGGTCATGACGTTTGGATCGGCCACGGGGTGACCATCACTGCAGGTGTGAGCATCGGCACGGGCGCTGTGATTGGCGCAGGCGCTGTGGTTTCACGCGATGTTGCCCCCTATACAGTCGTTGGCGGCGTGCCTGCACGGCTGATCAAACGGCGGTTTTCTGAGGCGCAGGCCGAGGCCTTGCTCGAGATTGCTGTCTGGGATTGGTCGCGTGAAAAATATAAAGCAGCCCTCCCAGATATTCGAGCCTTAAGCATAGATGAGTTCATTGAAAAATTCCGTCCTTAACACCCCGCTTTCATTTGGCTTCACCTTAGGCATCGCACTGGCTGGCAGCGCGGCGTTCAAGCTCGCGGGCTTGCCCCTGCCTTGGATGTTGGGCGCGATGACCGCGACCACTGTTGCTGCTATGTCAAACGTGTCATTGCGCAGCCCTGAAAAAGTGCGCCCTGCCGTGACCAGTGTGATCGGCGTGATGCTCGGATCGGGCTTTACGGCTGACACATTTACCCAGTTTGGGCAGTGGTCTTTGTCGCTCCTTGGTCTGCTGGCGTGCATCGGTGTCTCTGCGATGGTTGTGAGCCTGTATTACGTGCGCGTTGGCCGGATGGATCCGGTGACGGCGCTCTTCGCGGCCATGCCGGGCGGGGTCGTTGAAATGATGGAAATCGGCCGCCAGCACGGCGGCGACGATCGCGCCATTATTTTGGCTCATGCTGCCCGCATTGTTTTGGTGATCGCCCTTGTGGCCTTTTGGTTTCGTGTCGTTCTGGGCTATGAGGTCAGCGGCGTGTCTGTATCCTCGCACGGGCAGGCTGGCCCCCTTGATTTTGCGATCCTAACACTGTGCGGCTTGATCGGCGCGTTTGCTGCCTATCGCGCCAAATTTCCGGCACCTGCGTTCCTTGGCCCGATGTTGCTTAGCGCCGGGGCGCATATGCTTGGGTTGACGCAAAGCAGTCCTCCGGCAACGCTGGTGATCTGTGCGCAGATCATTATGGGCACAATCGTGGGGTGCCGCTTTGTCGGAATGCCCGCGATAAAAGTGTTCAAAGCCTTTGCACTCAGCCTCGGGGCAACGCTTTTGATGCTGGCGACTGCGCTTGGGTTTGCTCTGGTCTTGCACGGCCTGCTGGGTCAAACAACAGAGCAAATGCTGCTGGCCTATGCACCGGGCGGATTGACCGAAATGACCTTGGTCGCGCTAACGCTCGGCGGCGATGTGGCCTATATCGCCACGCACCACCTTGTCCGAGTCACGGTGCTTCTGGCGATCGCCGCGCCGCTTTTGGGCCGCGTCGCGAAACGCATTTCGACACGCATTTCGGCTTAGTCGCGCGGCGCCTTGCTCAGCCAGAGCATCGCAAGGCGCCGCGGTCAGTCCTGTTATGGCAAAGCCTGCCTCGGATCAGCAGGCCAGTCCCAAACCTTGCAAATAGGCAAACCCCTTGGGGATGTCCGCCTTGTTGCGCAGCTCAAGCACAAGGTGGGGCGCGCTTTCGCAATATGACAAAGCGCGGAACACGGCATGCCATTCGATCTCACCTTCGCCGGGCGCCCAGTGGCGATCCGCATGGCCGTCAAGATCTTGCAAATGCACATGCTGCAGCTGATGACCCGCGTCGCGCACAAAGTAATCAACGGGCGGCGCGCCTGACATATGCCGCGCCAGATGGGCATGGCCGGTGTCGATGGAGAGCGCGATGGCATCGCTGTTAAAACTGTCGACCATCATGCGCCGCGTGGCGGGATCCACGTCTTGGATATTTTCAATCACCAAAGTGATCCCTTCGATCTCGGCCTGTTTGACAACGGGGCCAAGCACGTCATGGATGCGTCCCAGCTTGTTGGCGCTGTAATCAGCGTGGTTGAGCCGGTTGTTTTGGTACCAAAGCGAATAGGGCGAATGCAGCACCATTTGACGCGCGCCCACAGCGGCGGCGGCCTCAAGGGCTTTTAAAAAACGCGCCGTGATCAACGGGCGCAGCTCTTCATCTTTATTATCGATATCGAGCCCCTCAAAAGGCCCGTGAATACCGAGGCGGCCCTTATGGCCTTTGAGGGCGGATTTGGCCGCAGAGATGAGCTCTTGGCTGTCGCGTATTACAGCAGCATGGCTCATGAAATCTTGCAATTCGATGTCGCGATCCGCGTCAAAAAGCCAATCACGATGGGTCGAAATTTCACTATGGCGCAGACATGCGCCGATCTTGAGAGGGGGCATTGGGTTGTCTCCTTGGGTCAGAAATAAAGAAATAGGTGGCCAGAGCGGCCAGCAGGCACAGCGTCATGGCGGCAAAGGAATACCAGCCACCGAACATTTGCGTGATCCATGCAAACACAAACGGAGCAGAGGCGTTCACGCTTAGCTGTACAAAGGAAATCCAGCCGAGCCGCGCGCCATAGCCTTTCGCGCCAAACAGCGCCAGCGGCAGCGTGCCCCGTGCGATGGTTTTGATGCCATCACCCATGCCGTACAACGCGGCGGCGATGATCACACCTGGCAGGGTGAAGCCAAAAACGAGCAACACGGCAAAGCCGGATAACATCAGAGCCAGACTTAGAAAATACGTAAACATAGGGTACATATTGCGGCTGACCAACATTTCAAAGCCACGCCCGACGGTTTTAAACGGGCCAATAACGGCACCTGCCAAAGCGGCCATGGCCGCGCTGTGGCCCAAATCCTGCACGTTGATCACCCATAGGCTCATCATTGCGCCCATGAGGTATCCCGAAAAGACAAAAGATATGACCATCCACATCATGCCACGCTTGCGCGCCAGTCCGGTCAATTCAGGCCAATCGTCTTGTTCGCGGCTTTGGGGCGCGTCATGATCCTTTTGTGGTCCGCGCAAAACAAAGAAATTGATGGGCACGCAGATAAGCGCCAAGGCCACGCCCATCACGATCCAAGTGTCCTGCCATCCCAGCCAATTGTAGAGGGCCAATGTGAGCGGCCAAAAAATGGTCGAGGCCACGCCGCCGAACAGGGTGATGACCGAAATCGATTTCTTGGCGGGCACGGGCCCATCCAGACGTGCCACGCTGGCAAAGGCCACGTTGTATAAAATGAACATGCCGGCGCCCTCGGCCAGAAGGATTGCAAAAAACAATCCAAACTTGCCTTGGACCGCAGACAGCAGCACCAAGGCGGTCGCGGCCATGGCGGTGCCAAGTGTCATCACATAGCGCCCGCCAAACCGGTCCACCAATGTCCCTGCAATCGGGGAGGCCAATCCGCCGAAGAACAAGCCGAGCGAGAGGATGCCAAACACCGTCGACAGCGACAAAGACAGATCCTCGGCCATATGCGGCAGCAAGACCGCATAGGCGTACATCAACGTGCCATAGCCCATGATCTGGGTTACGCCCAATCCGATGGCTGGCACATAGGGGCTTAAATATTTCAGCATCCGGCAGGCGTGCCGCGATAGGCACAGCGCCCTGCAACCCAAGTGCCCAAAATCGCGGGCGCTTGCCCGTCCGGCCAATCCACCAGAACCAGGTCAGCCCGTTTGCCGACGGCAATGTCGCCTCTGTCCGTCAGGTTCATAGCGCGCGCTGGCCCGCTGGACACAAGCGACCAAAGCGTGCTGCGATCTGCGCGTCGTTCTGTATCAAGGCGGGCGACGGCTGCCAGCATTGCTGGATAAAAGTAATCAGAGGCCAAGACATCGCAGAGTCCCTCTTCGACCATATCACCGGCCCCGAGCGAGCCGATATGACTGCCGCCGCGTGCCGCGTTGGGCGAGCCGAAAATGATCAAATCGCCGTGGTCGCGTGCGGCCTGTACAGCTTCCATCACCATCGGAAATTCAGCAACCTTTGCGCCTAAATCTCGGAAATAACTGCGGGTCTCGCTGCGGGTGTCATCATGGCTGAGCATCGGGACACCTGCGGTGCGGCCAAGTTCAGCGACCCGTTGCACGTTTTTTTCAACATCAGGGCGACGAGCCCAGACCTCACTCAAAAGCTTGATATATGCTTCTTGAGTCATGCCGGAACGATGCGCTTTGGAGGCCGTGCGTTTGACCATGCGCGCGTCATCCAGTGCTGCAATCGAGAAATCCGGTGACAGCTCAAATTCGCGATCTTGAATGGCAACGTCATAGGCGCGCATCGTCATCGAAGTGTGATCGTTGAAGGATAGCGAGGGCTTTAAAGGCGATTGAAGCGCCCACTCAATGGTATCGAGCGCTTCAAAAGCGAAGGTTTCCCAACGCAGTTGCACGCGGTTTTCCACGCTCAAACGCGGCGCAAGATCAATCATCGCCTGCATCAAGTCGCGGCCTCGCTGCACATCGCGCAGCCCCGGCTCCCAGCCCAAGGTGATCGCATGATAGGCGGTCGCAATGCCGTTCGAGGCCAGTTGGCGATCTGTGTCTAGAACAGCGGTTTGGGTTGGGAAAAACACATTCGGACGGGGCATCAATTGACGCTCGAAAGCATCGCCATGCACATCGATCAATGCTGGCGCAAGATACTGACCCTTGGCGTCGATCACGTCGCCTGATACAGCCCCGCCAATGTCGACAATCGTCCCGTCTGAAACGGTCACGGTGGTTTCAAAAAGGCCGTCAGGCAAGAAAACTTTTGCCCCCACAAACGTATAAGTCATTTTAGTCTCTCCAAGCTTAGATGTGGTGTCGAGGCAGCGATCGGTGTGCCGATCATCGCTGCTCTCCTATGATTTTTTTGCGCGCCCAAGTGCTGAAGGCTTCAATACTCAGAACCACAACAGCGATCATCAAAATCACTGTCATCGCTGTTGGATAATCAAAAAGGTCGAACCCGACCTTAAGCTCGATCCCGATGCCGCCGGCACCCACCAGCCCCAAAACTGTTGATGATCTCACAGCTTTTTCAAGCGCATAAAGGGCTGTGGACACGAAAGCGGGCATGGATGCTGGCACAGTGGCGCAGGCAGCAATGTCCACGCGGGTCGCGCCTGTTGCCGTCAATGCCTCGGACGGACCTTTGTCGATGGCTTCCATGTCATCTGCGAAAAACCGACCACAAAACCCAATGGTGTCCAGCGCGATGGCAAGGGTCCCAGCAAAGGGCCCAAGCCCCACAGCAACAACAAACACCAAGGCCCACGCCAGATCGGGCACAGAGCGGATGAACCCCAAAATATTGCGTACGGTGGTGCTGACCACTTGGCCTGCAATCAGACCGCGTGCGGCCAAAAGTGCGATGGGTATTGATAGCGCGACGCCAATAATCGCGCCTGCGAATGCGATCTGAAGTGTTTCAACCATTTTCCAAAAAAGCCGTAATAGCACCCTTGGCTCCACGTTGGGCGGAAAGGCACGGGACATGAAATCGGCGAAACGGGGCGGAGAACTTAGGATCTTGTCGACGGAAAATCCGGCCCCTTGAAAAGACCAGAACACTACGATTATGACGACAGCGTAGATCAAAAAGGAAAACGCCGAGGGCCGCTCGAGCCTCTGCGGCAAAGACGTATCAGTCATAAAGCCCCCTAAGGTCTTGAATGCTCAACGATTGGGCTGTCGCGTCTAGGCGCACTTTGCCAGCCGCCAAACCGAGAACGCGGTCGCCATACTTCAAAGCATGTTCCATGTGGTGCGATGTGAAAATCACCGTCACCCCGTCTTCGCGCATCAAACGGAAAAACAGCTCCATCACCTCTTCGCCGGCAGACGGATCAAGGGAAGCGCAGGGTTCGTCCGCGATCAGCAGTTTGGGTTTGGCGACCAAGGCGCGGGCGATGGCCACCCTTTGGGATTGCCCACCAGACAGCCGGTCTGCACGGCGATCTGCCAAATGAGCCAAACCCACCTTTTCCAATGACGCAAGTGCGGCATGGCGTGCGGTGGCTGGCGCAAAGGATTGCGACCAATAGCGCGGCCCTGAATGTTGGCCTAAAAAACCGTGAATGACGTTTGTTAAAACAGACAGGCGCGGCACCAAGTTGTGCTTTTGCGCCACCAGTCCTGTTTGTGCCCGCAGCCTGCGCATATCGCGTGCGGTGGCTCCGTTCACATGTTGGCCCAGTACCTCAACCGTGCCGCCGCTCACTGGGATCAATCCCACAATGCACCGCAACAGTGTAGATTTTCCGGTGCCATTGGCTCCCACAAGCGCCAAGGATTCGCCTGTGGCCAAACGAAAGCTGACGTCTTGAAAAATAGGTGTTGTGCCGAATGATTTCTTGAGGCCCTTGACGGTGACATCATGCCCCAAAGGCACAAGTGAAGCCGGAGTGCGATGCACCCCGGCTGCGGCCGGACGCTGTTGAGCGTCTGGGTGTGTTGTCATTGGATTACTCACCAATAAAATTGTCAAATTGTGGGTAGCCCGCGTTGGAATACATTGAGCGCACGTAGTCGTAAGCAGAGTCGTCGATCGCCACCAAGTCCATGCCAGAGTATTTTTCATTCTCTTCATGGGCCACGATACCGGCGATAACTGCTTCTTTGTTTGCCAAAATCGCGAGCTTCACAGCCTCAGCTTTTTCAGCCGGAACATGCGCGCCAACCATGATCATGTCATTGGGCAGATCGCCAGAGCGCGCGATCATTTTGAAGAATCCGTATGGCAGGTCTGTTTCTTTATTGCGCACTTGCAGCCAGCTGTTCGCATTGGTGCCGATGGCATCCACATCGCCCGCTTTCAACGCTTCATGGGCGATGTTGCGTTCTGTGTGGATTTTTTCGATATCATTGACTGGATCAACGCCGTGATCTGCCAAAACCTGCATCGGGCACAGCATGTTTGATGTGGAGCCGATGTCACCAAAGGCTACTTTTTTGCCTTTCAGATCTTCAGGCACATTGATGCCGCTGTCTGCGCGTACAACGATGGCACAGTGATAATCTGGGCGGCCCAGACCGATCAACGGTGTCGCGTTCGTCAGCTTGTTGATCACAACATATTCTGCCGGACCGGTGACAACGAAATCGACAGTCTCGCCGCGCAGGGCTTCTGCCGCTGCAGTGCGCGATGGCACGGCAAAAAACTCAAAGCTATCGCCTGTTGCCGCTTCGAGCGCGTCTTTGAATGGACCCCATTCGACAAGAAGGCGCTCCATGCCTTCAACGTCTGTGACGGCAAGTTTGAATGTATCTGCTGATGCAGTTGATGCAGCAATTGAGGACACAGTCGCCAGACTGAGACCGAGAAGGATTGATTTGATTTTCATGACGCGCTCCAAATGAAATTCATGCGGATGAATTTCATTTGGAAGCGAAGGCAGCGTGTCGAAGTTGCGAAATATTTGTGACAGGGTTGGTCGCGTTGGGCATCGGTCAGAGTGCCAAGGCAGCAATTTGCATTTAGAGTTCGTATGCCTTTACACGCGCAGGCTTGGGCATTTGCATAGATAATGGAGTCATTTGAGCACTGCACAGATGTTGATGTCAGCTTGGTCAAAATAAAAAATGCCACGCATCAGTTAAGATGCATGGCACTAAATTATACTTGGCTGTGTCAGCAGTCTTAGTTGAACGTCTCAGGCATCAACATTTGTGGCAGCCAAAGTGCGATGTTGGGGAAGATGATAATCAGCAACAAAATCACCAGCATCGGCAGCAAGATGATGCAAACCTCTTTCATGACCTGCACAACATTCATGCCACCGATCGAGGCCGATATCAGCAAGCACAGTCCGTAAGGCGGCGTCACCAAACCAAAGGCCAGCGACACGATACCGATGATCGCAAACACAACCGGATGAATGTCTGCTGCGGTCGCAACAGGCAAAAGAACTGTGCCAAGGATGATGATCGTCGGGATCGCGTCAATGAACAGACCAAAGAACAAGAACAGGCCAGCAATCACAAGTGCGGTTCCGAAAGGTCCGAAATCAAGACTGGTCATCGCGTCCACGACCAATTGCGGAACGTGGTAGAAGGCAAGCAACCACCCGAAAGCAGAGGCAGATCCAATCGCAAAGAGCGAGATCGAAGCGAACCGACCTGTGTCGTAAAAAATGTGGCCAAGGTCTTTAACGGACACGGTGCGATAGACAAACATGCCGAGGAACAAAGAATACCCAGCTGCGATGATCGCGCTTTCTGTAGGCGTGACGATACCGCCGACAATGCCGCCGATCACAAAAACCGGTGTGAGCATGGCAAGGAACGCGCCTTTGAATGCTTTCCAGATGTCGCACAGCGTTGGTTTGCCAATGATCGGATAGTTGTAGACTTTCGCATAGCCATAAACAGTCGCCATCAGTGCAAGGCCGATCATGATCCCAGGAATGGCACCCGCAAGGAACAACGCCCCGACAGAAGTCTGCATCACGCCGCCCCAAACGATCATCAAGATCGATGGCGGGATGATCACACCCATCACAGACGAACAGGCAGTGATCGCGATGGCGAAACGACGGTCGTAACCTTCTTTGATCATCGCAGGAATCAAGATCTTGCCACAACCCGCAGCGTCAGCGGTGGACGAGCCTGAAATGCCTGCAAACAGCATAGACACAGCAACGTTTACATGGCCCAGGCCACCAGGCATCCAGCCGGTTAAGACGCGGGATAGTTCAATCAGCTTGTCCGTCACTTTGCCGGAATTCATCAAGTTTGCGGCCAGCAAGAAAAACGGCACCGCCAGCAAGATGAACGAGTTGTAGGACTGGAACATGCGGTCCAGCACAATGAAGGGGGTCAGACGTAGCTCAAGCACCACGATCGGCACTGTCGCAATGGCAAGCGCAAAAGCCACGGGAATACGCATGGCGACCAAAAAAATGAAACCGCCCACAAGAATGGCGCAGGCGAGGCCAGTTGTAATAATCATGCTGCGGTTACCGCTCTGTTCTTATAGATTTGAATGGCTTCAAAGAGCCGGTATCCTGCAAACAAAAACCAGACCACACCGGTGATTGGGAGCGAGATATAGGTGATCAACATATTGGCCCGCATCATCACAGAGTGCTGGATGTAGCCGAATTTTGCATACTCAAGCCCGTACCACGCGAAAATAAGCGCGAAGGCCAAGATCATGACTAAAACGAACCCGTTTTGAAGCAAAGTTAGCAAGGGATTTTTGGCATCGGGAAGGACACGCACATCGAAATGTGACCCATCCCAAACAGCAATCATAGCGCCAATCATAACCGTCCAAACAAAGATGAATGTGGCCAGTTCTTCCGTCCAAAGATACACAGGGATCACACCTGTATATCGCGCCAAAACCTGCATTCCGACCGGAATAGCAAGAAGGGCTATCAGCGTGCCCAACAATACTCTCAGCCCATTACAAAGCTGATCAAGCATCCGTCCAATCATTGTAGTCCCCAATCCCTCAAAGAAATGTCGGCGCCTCGAATGGGCGCCGACAATAATATTATGTAAAGCGTTCTTATTGAGCGCGGATGGCTTCAAGCAATTCAGTCGCACCAAGTTCAGCTGCATATGCGTCCTGAACTGGGATAACCATCTCAAGCAATTTGTCACGGCCAGCGAATTCTTGAACCATAACTTGACCCGCATCGATCATTTCTTGCATTTTCTCACCGTCTTGACGGCTTTCCAACTCACGACCAAATGCACCGGCGTCTGCGCCAGCTTTCAAAACAGCCGCTTGAAGATCAGCATCAAGCTTAGAGAATGTGCTTTCAGACATCACCAATGGGCGCACAGTGATCGCGTGGCGTGTCAAAGTGATGTTTGGCGCAACTTCGTAGAATTTGAGATTCTGGATAGAGGCCGCTTCGTTTTCAAAGCCAGCGATCACGCCCGTTTGGATCGCGTTGTACACTTCGTTGTACGCGATGGCTGATGGAGCCGCTGAGATCGCTGCGAATGTTTTCGCTTGGATCGGTGCGCCCATGACGCGCATCTTGTGGCCTGTCAGCTCTTCCATGTTGCCGATTGGTTTTGCAGACGCGAGGTTGCGAACGCCGCCACCTGCATAACCGATGACGCGGATGTTTGCTTTTTCAAGAAGCTCAGCTTCGAGTGGCGCCATAACGCCGCTGGACAGCGCTGTGTTCCAGTGCTCAAGGTCACGGAACAAGAATGGCATATCCATGAGTGGGATAGATGGTGCGAATGTCGCCATGTTGGACGGCGCCATTATTGCGTAGTCAATCGCAACACCTTGCTGCAAGAACGTTACGAAATCGCTTTCGTCGCCAAGCTCACCATTCAAGCTGACGTCAAAGGACACATCGCCATCATAGTTTACGCCAACAAGACGTTCGAATTCACGCAAGGTTTTTGTGTAGGCGTGCTCTTCGTCGAACAAGCTCGCGCCGCGCAAAGCTGTTTCGGCGGAAACTGACGTTGCCATAATAGCGGTCGCAGCAATGGCGCCGACGGCAAATGCCGCCGTTGATTTGAAATTAAACATGGTGTCCTCCCAGACGAAATCTGACTGCATCTGTCGTTGCAGACTAGTATACTTGATCAGTCTCACATATTGGTCACACAAGTTTCATTTTGTAAACAACTGTCAGTGTTGCTAGGTTTTTATTTCCGTTTGTAGCAATTAAATATTTGAAATTTAAATGTAATTTATATGGTATAGGTTTGTAAATCTTGCTGCGCTGTCATTTTGATATGTGTCGAGTATGGGAGGTTTACCTGAAGCTTCCTGCTTTTTGAGAAAACTTGATTCTTCAAAATCGGAAGCTTTCTCTGGGCTGGGTCGAAGTATTGAAAACGCGCAGTTGGTCACATTTTGGTTCAACTGATCTTGCTTAAATCGAAATAGTGAAATCCGTCATGGAATGTCTTTCCATCAAAGGTCGTCACTCGATTTCTGTTTTTACCCTTAGTGTAAGACACGTGTACCCAGCCGTATTCATGGCTGTCTGGATCAAACTTTTCAAGAATAACCTCATCGAAATCTGTGTTCTCAATAATCCACTTGGCTAGTTGATCGTTGCGAATGCCGCCCATCATAATATCTGCGGCCTGACCCAATAGATGTTGCGAGTTTACCAGCCCGCCGACCTCTGCGTTCAACTGAGGGCATCGATATCCGCTGGTAACAAACAGGGGCAGGTCAAAATGGGTGATCACAGGGTTCAACACGTTAAGGCAAAGCTGCCGCAAATTGTCGATCACATCTGCATCATGGGGCATGTTATGAATGCCGAGCTTTTGGGCCGTTTCGCTTTGACACAGCGTAAACAAGTCAAGGTACTCTGACAGCATGGGGTTGAATTGGTTGGATTTGTACATCTGATCCATGCGCCTAAGTGTTGAGTTTCAGTAAGTGTTCACAGCTTTTGGCGATAGGTCAATAAGGTCTTTAACAAGACGGGGTTCAGGATGGCCCTTTTGTTTTTGCTTTCAATGGGGCGATAAATATTGGACGTTGTGCCGGCTTTGGTCAAAGGCAATTTTCGGACAGGGATCGTCCGCTGATGACAATTCAGTCCGAAAGGTCAAACTATGAAGAACGCTCTATTTTTGCGTCTGTCATCTGAAGCTACCGGAAATTTGCGTGATCAAGTTTGCGAACTGATCAGCTCGGCCATCACACGTGATTTGTTTTCTGTGTCAGAGCCTTTGCCATCTTGCAGGAGCTTGTGCCAGTAGATCAAAGCGGCTTGATTGTCTCACAGATCCCGGAAAGGGTCGGCATGGTTTACACGACACCCAGTCACCAGTTCCCCACAACTGTCACAATGTCGCACAAACGGCGGTTGGAGTTGTGCGCCCGCGCGGAGGGGGATGACTTTTTGATTTACGAAGATGGTCGCCTCTGTGTTCAGCACCGATAGGGCACGCGCAGAGCAGATCGCACACATCCTAGGTCTTTACCCACTTTGTCATATCGTGAAGTGTCGGTACAGATCTTGGGCATTTGAGCCGAAAATCAAGTCTCTGGCTTGATCGTTTGGAATGAATGAGGATGCTATCGTGTGCCAGATATCATAGGTGGAGGCGAGGGTCAGGACAGGCCAGTCGCTTCCCCAGACCAATCGTTTTGGGCCGAAATTCTCAAACAAATGCGCAACGTAGGGCGCTACATGAGCCTCAGTCCAATCGGTGCCAGCTTCGGTCAAAAGGCCTGATAACTTGCAAAAAGCATGGCTGTCTTTGGCGATGGCCTCCATGTCGTTGGCCCAAGCCTTGAACTGAGCGTCTGCGATATTGGGTTTGGCTCCATGATCGATTACTGCGCGCAATTTTGGGTGGTAGGACAAAAGCGCACGCAGGTGCGGCAGGTGTCGCGGGAACACCAAGGCGTCAAAAGCCAAATCGCATTCGATCATAGCCTCAAACGCAGGCGTAAGCTCAGGTCGTAGCATCCAAGCGTCATCGGCGATGTCTTGGATCATCGGACGCAGGCCCACCAGTTTGGGGTGTTTGGCAAGCCGCTGGATCTCGTTTGACGCTGACGGGGCAGCAAAATCTGTCCAGCCCACGACGCCCAAAACGAATGGCGTATTTTCGGCGATCTTAAGCAAAAATTCTGTCTCGGCAACAGTTGGGGCCGCCTGCACTAAGATCGTGCCGTCGACGCCATTGCGGGACAAAAGCGGTATCAGATCATCTGGCATGAAGTCTCGATAAAGCGGAGCAAGTTCTGGTGTTAGCCAGTCATAGTCGCCGCGTGCCAGTTGCCAAAAATGTTGATGAGCATCGATAATCATTGGTCAATCACGCCTTTCTTGACGATGATATTGCCATACAAACGCGTTTCGCCAGTTTGGATAATTGCAAAGGCTGCTTTGGCGCGCGCGTAAAAGGCAAAGCGTTCCAGTTTGCCCAAGGTTGCAGGGTTATCTGCGGTTTGTGACATGATGGTTTGAAATTCTGCCACGATGGATGGGACGGCGTCAGGGTCGCCCACGACTTCCATCACCAAGGCTGGATCTGGCACATAGCTGTCCAAGGGCATCACAGTCAGTGTGGCTTGTAAAACCTCTGTTGCAGTCAAGCCATCAAGCCGGTGACAGCGTTCGCCCAATGCGGTCGCGGGAAAGTTGGCATCAACAATGACCAACTCGTCGCCGTGCCCCATGGCGCGCAGGCTCCACAATATATCAGGCGACAAAATAGCGGGAATATTACGAAGCATCGGGGAATTCCTCAGGAATGGGTGCGTCTTGCCGGATTAAATCTTGAGCTTTCAGGTCTGTCCACAGCGCGCCTGGGATGGGTGTTTCAAAAATTTTGACATTTTGGCGCACCTCATCGGGGTTGGATGCGCCCGGGATAACAGATTTCACCGCGCTATGACCCAAGGGAAACTGAAGCGCCGCCGCGATCAAAGGCGTAGCATGGGCGGCACAGACGTCTTCGAGTTTGCGCACGCGTTGTAATATGTCTTTAGATGCGGGCGCGTAATCGTATCGCGCACCTTCAATAGCGCCTGTTGCGAGTATACCAGAATTATAAGGCCCACCCAAAATGATCCCAACGTCGCGCTTGAGGCACATCGGCAGGAACGTATCGAGCGGATCTTGTTCCAATAGCGTATACCGGCCCGCAAGTAAAAAACCGTCAAAATCGGCCTCATTCAACAAGCGTTCGCAGATCTGCCAAGTGTTCACGCCCGCACCAATAGCGGCAATACGGCCAGCGTCACGCAATTCGGTGAGAGCACGGTAGCCGCCTTGGTCAAACAGTTCACGCAGCTTGTCTTCAACGCCCGCTTCGCCATGAGTGCCCGCGTCGATGTCGTGTAGAAACAACATGTCGAAAACCTCGATGCCAAGGCGCAAAGTACTGTCTTCAACACTGCGCATGATACCGTCATAGGTATAGTCGAATACGATGCGTTTTTGTGGAACATCGACAAAAGCTTCGGGAGTGACGTCTTCGGGCACACAGTCTTCTAAAACCCGACCTGCCTTTGTCGATAAAGTCAGTGCGCTGCGATCAAATCGTTTGAGGGCCGGCGCAAACCGCAATTCGGATCGCCCCAATCCATATTGGGGGGCTGTGTCAAAATATCGAATGCCTGCGTCCCATGCCGCATCCAATGTTGCCTGCGCATCGCTGTCTTCGATTTTGCGATACAAATTTCCAAGCGGCGCTCCACCAAACCCCAATTGCGTCAAGTTCACCGGTATGCGAGTGCGATGATTGAGTGGATTTATTTTCGTCAGTTTCATGGCTCTATCTTTTCAATTTGGGCAGAAAAATTCGGCGTGTTGCCGTTCATTGGACGCAATGCGCGTGATCAACTGGCAAAGATGGCGCGAGATTGCGGATCGCGCGGCGTCTGCGTCACTCGCTTTTCTTACATCGAGAGCAGATTGGTGCTTTTTGAACGTTTCTGCGTGACGGTCATGCTCTGGCAATATTAACATTCTTGCGCGGTGCAGGTGAAAGGATATTTGCTCGGCGGCGCTGGCGACTTTAGACAATCCGGTTAAAGCCAAAATCAAGGCGTGAAGGACAAAGTTGGCCACAAGGAATCTCTGGAAACCTTCGTCTTTAACCTTAAGGTTTTGTGGTCGTGGAGTGCGCGCCAGATTAGCTAGTCGTTCGTCGGTACGATTAAGTATGATTTTGGCGACCTCGATGGCTTTTCGCAGCACGGATCCAGTTTCGAGCGATGCCATCAGGGTTTTGTCACGCAGCACTGTATAGACCGGCTGAACCAAAGGGTCATCCAGACTGTTGCTGTCGAAAGTGATGCTGTGCCGGTCATTTTTGCCTCCTCCATACTGACATGTTAGTTGACAGGTGATTCAAGTCAAGCTAGAACTACAGCACCAAACACCACGCCGCTCAAGCCAGAGGTACTATGTTAATGACCCAGCCATCCCGTATGCTAACTCTTCATCCGCAAGATAATGTCGCGGTTGCGTTGGCTGATATTGCCGCTGGCGAGGTTGATGCGTCTACAGGCGTGAAGGCGCTGCAGGTCGTGAAGCAGGGGCATAAGATTGCCATCGCGCCGATCAGTGCAGGGCAAAACGTGTTGCGCTATGGTCAAACAATCGGTCAAGCGACGACAGATATCGCCGCAGGTGAACATGTGCATGTTCAAAACCTCGGTATGGGCGAGCACACCAATGATTATGCTCACGCGAGCGAGGCCAAAACTCTTGAGCCAATCACAGAGCAGCGGACCTTTAATGGCTATCATCGCGCCGACGGCAGTGTTGGCACACGCAACTACCTTGGTATTTTGACCTCAGTGAACTGCTCAGGCTCTGTCGCGAAATTCATTGCTGAAGCGGCTGAAAAATCTGGCTTACTGGATGACTTTCCAAACATCGATGGCATCGTGCCAATCACGCATGGGACGGGCTGTGGTATGTCTGGCGAGAACGAAGGCTACGCCACTTTGTTCCGCACGCTGTCAGGATATGCGCAGCATCCGAATTTTGGCGGTATACTTTTGATCGGGCTTGGGTGTGAAGTGATGCAAGTCTCTGCGCTTGTTGGTGGACGTCCAATCCGTGCTGATGGCGCATTGCGTTACATGACGATCCAGCACGAGGGCGGCACACGTAAAACAATCGAAAAAGGTCTAGCTGAAATTCGAAGCCTAGCTGCGTTGGCTAACACGGCAACGCGCGAGCCAGCGCCGATATCTCATCTGATGGTTGGGATGCAATGTGGTGGCTCTGACGGGTATTCTGGTATCACAGCCAACCCTGCGCTGGGCGTGGCATCCGATCTGTTGGTGCGTCACGGCGGTACCACGATCTTGTCTGAGACATCGGAAATTTATGGCGCTGAACATCTGTTGACCCGTCGCGCTGAAACGGTCGAGGTCGGTGAAAAACTGATCGAGCGCGTGCGCTGGTGGGAAGATTATACTGCGCGAAATCACGGCGAAATGGACAACAATCCAAGCCCCGGCAATAAACGCGGTGGCCTGACCACGATCTTGGAAAAATCCCTAGGTGCCGTCGCGAAAAGCGGTAGTGCGCCGCTGACGGATGTGTATCTGTTTGGCGAAAAGATCGACAAAAAAGGCTTTGTTTTTATGGACAGTCCAGGCTTTGATCCCTGTTCCGTAACGGGACAAATTGCCTCTGGCGCGAATTTGATTGTGTTTACGACAGGACGCGGGTCGGTGTCAGGCTATATGCCGACACCATGTATTAAAATCGCTACAAATTCCGAAATGTATGCACGCATGTCCGACGACATGGACATCAATTGCGGCGATATCGTCAGCGATGGGGCCACCTTGAACGACAAAGGCCGCGACATTTTCGAAACATTCATTCGCATCGCGTCTGGCGAACTGACGAAAAGTGAGGAGCTTGGCTTTGGTGGAGTTGAGTTCGTGCCATGGCAAATTGGCGCGGTGATGTGATCATGGGGAATGATATGACACTTTTGAACAAAACAATTCTTATAACGGCTGCTGGCCAAGGGATCGGTGCTGCCAGTGCGCGCGCCTGTGCTGCTGCTGGGGCGCATGTGATCGCAACGGATATAAGCGGCGATCTTCTGGCCACTTTGTCAGACGTCAGCGGTATCGAAACCCGCGTGTTGGATGTGACGGATGTCGCCGCAATCGATGCTCTTGCGGCAGAGCTGCCCGATCTAGATGGCTTGTTCAACTGTGCGGGCATCGTGCACCACGGTTCAGTTTTAGAACTTGATGACGCGGCGTGGGAGTTTTCAGTTAATCTGAATGTCACATCTATGGTCCGTATGTGTCGCGCTTTCGTGCCCGGTCTTTTGCGCCGCGCAGATAGCGAAGGCACCGCGTCTATTTTGAACATGGCCTCTATGGCGTCATCTGAAAAAGGCTTTATCGACCGCACAGCATATGGCGCCACCAAAGCCGCTGTCATCGGTTTGACCAAAGCGATTGCCGCAGATTTTGTGGCTCAGAACTTGCGCTGTAATGCGCTGTGCCCCGGCACTGTTGATACGCCCGCACTGCAAGGCCGCATCGCTGCCGCTTCTGATCCTGTACAGGCTGAAAAAGATTTTATCGCACGTCAGCCCATGGGCCGCTTGTCCACAGTAGACGATCTGACCCCGACTATCGTGCATCTTTTGTCGGACAACAGCAGCTTCATGACAGGACAATCCGTCTTGGTCGACGGTGGTTGCACGATCTAGCACTGCAACCACAGGTTTGGGAGGGCCAAAAAATATGACATATCTGGTCGAGATGAAGGGGATTGAAAAACGCTTTCCAGGCGTTCATGCGCTCAAGGCAGTGCAATTCGATCTTAAGCCTGGCGAAGTCCACGCCCTTATGGGGGAAAATGGTGCGGGTAAATCGACCCTGATGAAAATCATGTCCGGCATCTATGTGCCCGATGGCGGCGAGATGTTTGTTGACGGTAAATCTGTTTCCCCCGACAGCCCGCGTGCCGCGCAAGACCTTGGTATCGGCATCATCCACCAAGAGCTCAGCTTGATGAATGATCTGACTGCCGCGCAAAACGTGCTGATTGGGCGCGAACCGCGTCGCAGTTTTGGGCGCTTGGATGAGCCTGCGTTGAATGCCAAAACAGCAGATATTTTTGCTTCGCTCAATTTGGCGATGGACCCGCGCACGAAGGTCGGCACCCAGACGATTGCACGTCAACAATTGATAGAAATCGCCAAGGCACTGTCCTATAATCCGCGTGTTTTGATTATGGACGAGCCGACGGCTGCGTTGAACGACACTGAAATTTCCGAGCTGTTCAAGGTTATCGACAAGCTCAAGGCCGACGGTGTTGGCATCGTGTACATCAGCCACCGTATGGACGAAATCAAACGCATTGCAGACCGAGTCACGATCCTGCGCGATGGGGCCTATATTGATACCGTAGAGGCAGCAGAGACCCCACTCAAGACAATCATCCAGTTGATGGTCGGTCGTGAAGTCACACAAAACGCGCCTGATATTCCTGATACATCGCAAAATCCCGTCGCTTTGGATGTGCGCAACTTGTCGCGTGGCAAAGAGGTGCGCGATGTCAGTTTTAATCTCCGCAAAGGTGAGATTCTGGGCTTTGCTGGCTTGATGGGGGCAGGGCGTACAGAAGTCGCTCGGATCATCTTTGGCGCGGATCCGCGTGCCGGTGGCGAAATTTTCGTTGCAGGTCAGCTGGTTGATATTCGCACACCCCATGCCGCTGTTGAGGCTGGGATCGGATACCTATCTGAAGATCGCAAGCACTTTGGTCTGGCCGTCGATATGACCGTACGTGCCAACGTGGCGATGGCAAATCTTACACAATTCACCAACCGCGCAGGCGTTTTGGATGAGGGCGCGATGAAAGATGTCGCGGTTGATTACATTGAAAAACTGGGCATTCGTACACCGTCTGACATGCAAGACGTGCGATTGCTTTCTGGAGGGAACCAGCAAAAAGTCGTGATCGCCAAATGGCTGTTGCGTGACTGTGATGTGCTCATTTTTGACGAGCCAACACGCGGAATAGACATCGGCGCAAAATCAGAAATTTACGCTTTGCTTGAAGATCTCGCGGCTCAGGGCCGTGCGATCATCGTGATCTCGTCCGAGTTGCCTGAAGTCATGCGTCTCAGCCACCGCATCGCGGTGATGTGCGAAGGGCGGCTGACAGGCATTTTGCCGGGCGGCGCAGGCACCACACAAGAACAGATTATGGAATTGGCCACGCAACGCGATAGCGCGTTGAGTGCATTGGAGGACCTATAATGACAACGACAGCAGTTGATGCCCCTAAATCGACCCTTTCAAAGATCATTGCGGCAGGCACGCACCAGCGCGTTTTGGCTTTCGCCAGCTTGATCGTGCTGTTGATCGGCTTCTCAATCGCCTCCCCTAACTTTATGCAGACCTCTAATATGCTCGCCATTTTGCAGGCCACGTCTGTGAACGGTGTTTTGGCGATTGCGGTCACTTTGGTGATTATCACTGGCGGTATCGATTTGTCGGTTGGGACGATGATGACTTTTTGTGCTGTGATCACCGGCGTTGTGCTGACCTATGCAGGCCTACCGCTGCCCCTGGGCGTGCTCGCTGCGATCCTGACTGGCGCGCTGTGTGGGGCATGTTCTGGTAGCTTTGTGGCCAAAATGGCGATTCCGCCGTTCATCGCCACCCTTGGCATGATGTTGATCCTCAAAGGTCTAAGCCTTGTGATTTCTGGCACGCGTCCGATCTATTTCAACGACACGCCGGGTTTCAGCGAAATTTCTCGTGGTTCATTGATCGGTGAGGTTCTTCCAAGCCTACCAATTCCCAATGGTGTGTTGATCTTGTTCATTGTTGCAGGCGTCACCGCCTACATTTTGAACCGCACTGTGCTGGGTCGCTACTGCTTTGCACTTGGGTCGAATGAGGAATCTGTGCGTCTGTCTGGTGTGAACACGGACCGTTGGAAAATCGCGATCTATGCGCTTGCGGGATCTATCGTAGGCATCGCTGGCTTGCTGATTGCCTCACGTCTGAACTCGGCACAACCTGCGTTGGGTCTCGGATACGAACTTGAAGCCATTGCAGCGGTTGTCATCGGTGGCACGTCGCTTTCGGGTGGGCGCGGCTCTATTCTTGGCTCGCTCATTGGCGCGTTGATTATGGCTGTGTTGACCAATGGTCTGCGCGTCTTGTCCGTGGCTCAAGAATGGCAAACCGTCGTAACCGGCGCGATCATCATTCTGGCCGTCTACGCCGATATGATGCGCCGCAAGAACGCCAACTAAAGACTAAAATTTCGTCGTCCGGGAGGAGATCCGGGCTGCACAAACGACAACTTAGGAGGAACCATCATGTTGTCACGTCGTACCCTCGTCGCCGCACTGAGTGCGTCCATTGCAATCGCATCTGCGCCAGCCGCATTTGCTCAGGATGAACTTTACATCCCACTCATTTCAAAAGGCTTTCAGCACCAGTTCTGGCAAGCTGTGAAATCTGGCGCTGATCAAGCTGCTGAAGAATTCGGTGTTCGCATCACATTCGAAGGCCCAGACAATGAAACTATGGTTGATCGTCAGATCGACATGTTGGCTGCTGCTTTGGCAAACAACCCTGCTGCAATCGGTTTTGCAGCCCTCGATAGCCAAGCCGCAATTCCACTTTTGCGCAAAGCTGCTGAAGCTGGCATCCCCGTCATCGCGTTTGACAGTGGTGTAGACAGCGACATCCCTGCATCCACTGCGACAACAGACAACGTAGCTGCTGCTGCTTTGGCTGCTGACAAAATGGCTGAATTCCTTGGTGGGACTGGTAAAGTTGCCGTTGTGGCGCACGATCAAACAAGCCGTACAGGTATTGACCGTCGTGATGGCTTCTTGAACCAAATCGAATCTCACTACCCTAACATTGAAGTTGTCAGCGTTCAGTACGGCGCAGGCGATCAGTTGCAATCTACAGAAGTTGCTAAAGCGATCTTGATTGCGAATCCTGATCTTGCAGGCATGTTCGGAACCAACGAAGGCTCAGCGATTGGTATCGTGAACGCAGCTCGCGAAATGGGCACCGAAGGCGTGACCATCATCGGCTACGATTCTGGTAAGGCACAAACTGATGCGATCCGTGCAGGCCTGATGGCTGGTGCGATCACACAGAACCCAGTTGGCATTGGTTATGAAACTGTGAAAGCCGCTCTTGCAGCTTACAACGGTGAAACGCTTCCTGCGATCATCGACACTGGTTTCTACTACTACGATCAGTCCAACATCGATAACGCCGAAATTCAGGCTGTTCTTTACGATTGATTTTATCATCGTCGTAGCCCCTCAACTGGGGGCTGCGATACCCACCTTTCTTAAAAGTCCGAGGACCACATGAAACTATTGCGCTACGGCCCCAAGGGTCAAGAAAAGCCCGGTTGCCTTGATGCAGATGGACGGGTCCGTGACTTGTCGGATCACGTAACAGATATTGCGGGTGAGACCCTGCTGCCCGAAACTATTGCACGTCTAAAAGCCCTAGATATTGATAGCCTGCCGATTGTTGATGGCACACCGCAGGACGGTTTACGTCTCGGATCATGTGTTGGTCAAACGGGCAAGTTCGTGTGCATCGGTTTAAACTACGCCGATCACGCTGCCGAAAGCGGTCTAGACGTTCCACCAGAACCGGTTATTTTCAACAAGTGGACATCCGCGATCGTTGGTCCAAATGATGATGTGCTTATTCCGCGTGGGTCGAAAAAGACCGATTGGGAAGTAGAGCTTGGTATCGTGATTGGCAAAGGCGGTAGCTACATCGACGAGGCCAATGCGCTGGATCACGTCGCAGGGTTCTGTGTCATTAATGATGTGTCTGAACGTGAATATCAAATCGAGCGCGCTGGTACTTGGGACAAAGGCAAAGGGTGTGACACCTTCGGTCCGACCGGTCCTTGGCTGGTGACGCCAGACGAGGTTGGCGATTTTGATGCGCTTGGGCTTTGGCTTGAGGTTGATGGCGTGCGTTACCAAAATGGGTCAACGTCGACGATGGTCTACAAAGTTCCACACCTCATTGCTTACTGCTCGCAGTTCATGAGCTTGCAGCCAGGCGATGTCATCTCCACTGGGACACCTCCAGGTGTTGGCATGGGCTTGACGCCGCCGAAATACCTGTCTGGCGGTGAAACGCTTCGCCTTGGCATTGATAAACTTGGTGTTCAAACACAGCGCGTTAAACACGCGTAATCAGTGTCTTTGCGAACGGTGGGTGGGCTGATCGGCGGGAGGCTGGTCGGCCTGCCTGAGCCGCAGCGGCTTGACCAAAACCCAGTCGCGCTGCGTCTATGCTTTAAGGCGTATCGATAAATTGCAGTGGCGCATCTGACGGATTTTTCAGTTGATTGAGCAGAAACTCACCCATTGTTTTGCCGACTTTTTGAATGTCTTCAAAAACAAGATCCACGCCGTCATCGATTTGGTGGATCAGTTCTGAGTTGCGTTTGACCACGGCTTCAAAGTCCTTTGATCGCGACAAACCACATTCCCGAAAGGCGCTGAAGCTTGCAGCTGGCTAGAACCTGATGTGTACTTCGATGGATTGGTTAAAAGTACCCGGCGCGTGAACGCATCTGTTCGACAGCTTGCGCCATGCCCACAATCTGGTGGCGGCATGGCGCAGAAACTTCAATCACAAGCGCCCACATTCAAGCCTCACTGGCCTGATTCCAGCGGAATATGCCAACCGGTCAAAGCGGGACCAAAGCCTGAACAGAGATAGCCAAAATTAGCCGTCTCTTTGGGGAGTAGGTTAAGAGCACTAGTTTGCAGTTAAAATAATTCGACATCACTGCACGACGACACTTTTGGAACGGTTTCTTCGATGCGGGCGTCTTCCACTAGCTTCTGACGCGCTCGCCCACTTGCAGGGTTGAATTCCACGCGTCTTGCTTGCGATCCGCCTAAACTCTGAGCATCACATGGAATGTTTTCGAGCTTCAAATATTTTAGAACAAATTCGCCATTGCGGTCTCCGGCATCTGTAAGGCCACGGTACATTTCCGCGCCCCCAAAGACCTTGGCTCGAAGGCGATTTTTTTGAGCGCCAGAGCGTGTCAATGTGTTGATCAACAGTTCCATGGCGTTGGCGCCAAACGAACTGAAAGCTCCATCTGAGTTTTTGGGTCCGTCCGGTAGCAGAAAATGGTTCATTCCGCCAATTTTTGCAACGGGGTCCCATATGCATGCAGCAATACAAGACCCGAGAATAGTGGAAATGGTCACTTCGGGTGAACTATCTACAGCAAATTCCCCTTGTGAAATATATATTGATTTTCCTTGTGAAGTTTTTTGTGAAGCATTTGTCATATGGCAGCCGCTCGGACTGGAACTTCTGCTAAATCAAGCATTTCATCACCGAACTTGTCGATATCTACCCATTTTTCAATTCCTCCCAATTGCCCGGCTACTTTTGGCATGCCAAAGACGACGCAAGTCTCTTTCGATTGCCCCAAAGTCTTAGCTCCGTTAGCTCTTAACTCTCGCATACCTTCAGCTCCATCACTTCCCATACCTGTCAAGATTCCAGCAACAATCTGAGGTGCTGCATGAACTGCGGACAGCATCATAGAATCGACAGACGGACGGTGACCGGAAACTGGAGGCCCCTTTAGTAAAGTGACGTGGAATTCAGGTTTAGTAGAAACATTCAAATGAAAATCTCCACCGGGGGCAATCATGATATTTCCTGGTAGAAGTTTTTGCCCGTCTTCTGCCAACGACACTCTGGGAGCAACTACATGGTTTAGTCTCGTGGCAAAACTGACCAGAAACGGCTCGGGCATGTGTTGTGTCACTAGTGTCGGTGGGCAGTTCTCGGGAAACCTTAGTAAGACACGTTCCAAGGCATCAACCGCTCCAGTCGATCCGCCAAGCAGACAAATTCTCTTGAAATTTCTAAGTTGGCTACCAGCGGGCGTGAGTTGTCTCGAGGGGCGTACACCGACTCTGGCTTGAGCCGCCAATACAATCGAGTCGGCCAGTTTCGAGAAAGTATCCCGCTGCTGACCAAGCCTTGGTTTTTCAATACATTCAATGGCCCCAAGAGAAAGCGCCTCTACGGCAATTGCACTACCCTTTTTTGTCAAAGTACTAACCATCACAACAGGCATTGGCCTATGCCGCATCAACCTTTCCAAAAATTCCAAACCGCTCATGTTAGGCATTTCGACATCAAGCGAAATTACGTCTGGCTTATATGTGTTGACTGCATCTCGCGCTTCGCGTGCGGTTCCGGCTTCTGCCACGACTAATATTCTCGAGTCTCTTTCAAGAATAGAGCGGATCAGACGCCTCATCGTGGGAGAGTCATCGACTATAAGTACACGATATTGGTTCACATGACATTCCTGTATTGTTTGTCTTTAGTTGTTTTTAGCCAAGCTTCAAGTTGGTCTAGAAGTCCTCCCAATCATCGCTGATGAGGTTTTCTGCAGAGTGAACTGGTGTATTGACAATGCGTTTAGTGCTCGCCTTCGTATGAACTTCGGGTTCGGTGACGTCCTGAACCGTAGGTGCAAAGTCTGCCGTCACAACACAGGATGGTTTGTGTGTTTCAGCGGAGCTGATTGAAAACCGCGATGTCGTAACATTCAAATTCTCTGCTTCTCTTGTGAGAGCATGACTCGCGGCCGTGGTTTCCTCAAACATAGCTGCATTTTGTTGGGTGACTTGGTCGAGCTGATTTACCGCAGCGTTGATCTCCGCCAATCCGCTTGACTGTTCTCGAGATGAATCTGCAATTTCAGAAACGTTGTTTGCAATTTCGGATACTGAACTAACAATACCTTTCAGAGCATCTCCTGTTTCACCCACCAGACCAACACCACGTTTCACCAATGCGCCTGACTTTGAGATGAGATCATTGATCTCACGCGCTGCTTCAGAAGACCTTTGTGCAAGAGCGCGAACTTCTGAGGCGACAACGGCAAACCCTCTGCCGGCTTCGCCAGCCCGCGCCGCTTCGACGCCAGCATTAAGAGCAAGGAGGTTTGTTTGGAATGCAATATCGTCAATTACTGAGGTGATTTTTGATATTTGATTCGAAGAAGTCTCAATTTCGCTCATCGCTTCAACGGCTTCTTGTACCACCACACCGGACGCTTCAGCGTTAGCTTTGGCTGAGGCTACCATGTTGCTCGCTTGATTTGCGCCTTCGGCAGCTGAGCTAACGGATGATGTAAGTTGATCTAGTGCGGTGGCAGTTTCTTCCAGAGTCGCAGCTTGCTGTTCGGTGCGGCGAGACAGATCATCCGCCGCATTGGAAATTTCACTAGCTTCTCCACGGATCATAGTGGCATTTTCAACAACGCTGCTCATCGCGTCCAATAGGTTTGTCATCGCGAGGTTGAAATCATTGCGGAGTGTTTCGTAGTCTTGAGCAAATGGCTCCGAAATCGTGCTTGTCAGATCACCTTCAGCAAGGCGTTTCAAACCGACTCTTAGCCCCTCGACGACTGTATCTTGCTCGGCTTTCATTTTTTCTTGATCGAACTGAGCATTGCTGAGCGCTCTATCGCTCTCTGTGATGTCGTTACCTAGTAAAATAATACGAAATGGTTTGCCGTTGGAGTCTTTGACAGGACAGAATGTGCCGTCCAGTACTGAGGTGTCGCCGTCCTTTGATGCTAGATTGAAACGCCCGTAAATACTCTCGCCATCAAGTAATCGCTCCCATACCGGTCCATATTTGCTTGCTTTTGCAGGAACAAACTTGAACAGATCATCATGTTTGAGTCCTACGAAGTCTGTTGCGTCAATCCCAGCCATCCGTACAAAGCTTTTGTTCGCGCAGATCAGATTGCCAGACAAATCAAATTCGGCCTTTGCTTGATTGGCGTCTAAAGCGGCAATGATTGCGGCGCTGGTTCGGAATTCAGTAACATCTTTCCACTCCAACACGCAGCCAATTTGCTGACCCTCGAGGTCAATGACAGAGTTAATGTCCAGTGAGAAGTAGATCTCGCCAACTTTGATATCCGTGGCGTAAGGCATCATTGTGGGGTCTGATAAAATTCTGCGATTGTGTTCAGGTGACTTGTGAAAGATATCGATATTTTTACCAACGATGTCTTTGGAATCAAAGTCAGGGAAAATTCCGCGGAAGGTTTGCTCGTGGTCTCCCATAAGAGTAAGCGCCGCTGTGTTCATATAAGTAATGTTGAAATCTTGATCAATCATCATCAAGGCGGCGGAAGATCCTTCAAAAGCAGCGCCCTTAAACAAGCCGTCGCTCGTTGCTTGCTCTGCTCGACTTAATGCGTTTCGGAACTCATCGAGAGCGTTGGCTATACCACCAATTTCATCGCCACGATCGGTGCCTGGAACATCGCCAGTGTAATCGCCTGCGGATACCTTACGCATAGACTGTTCTACACGAGTCAAAGGATTGGAGATAGCACGGGAAATTAGATAAGTGATAACGGCTGCGGCGAAAATCATTATTAAACCATCGCGTAGCATTTCGTTGCGCAAGCGGTTGGCTGGGAGCAGAATTTCACCGACGGTTTGTTCTACAACAAGTCCCCAACGGACACCGTGAAAATCAATCGGGCGATAGGCGGCGAGGTGTTCGTGAGCTTGCCCAATTTCGGCAGTTACCTCAATTTCACGCAGTAAACCTGTTTCACCTGCGAGCGCTTTGCTGGCAGCTTGGTTTTCTACGGTTTGAAGCAACACAGTATTGTCTTGCGCGTGGATCAAATTGCTTTTCAATTTCATGTCAGAGCCAACAAGATACGCTTCGCCTGTTTCACCAAGACCAGTGCTGCGTTGCATGATCGTATCAATCTTGGATGAAGGCATTTGGAACGCAATTATTCCTTTGGTCGTGCCGCGGCGGTCTATGATTGGTGAGCTGATGAAAGATGCGGGCACGCCATGAGAGGGCGCATAAGCTTGAAGATCTTGAAAGACAATTTTTGTTCCGTCACTCGCCGCCGGATCAGTTGATGCTGCCAAAACGGTTTGTACCGCGGCGCCCAAACCTGTGTCTTTGAATTGGCCGTCGACAAAGTTCGTGGCAAAATCGCGTTCTTTGAACACAGAGTAGATTAGGTCGCCGTCCAAGTTGAAAATAAAGACGTCATAATAGCCTTTTTCATCAACGAGTTTGCGAAAATAGGAGTGATACAGCTTGTGGACTCGGCTGTAGCCTGAACCATCTTCAGCAAAGTCTAAGAAGTGCTTTTCACCTTCGATGTTTGGGTTTTTGTCGATGTATGCGTCTTGAAGGTAGGTCAATTGATCACCGCCGAGGGCGCGCCATGATTCGCCAAACCCGCGTGTGGCAGAAAGAACCGTCGGACTACTCGCTTGGCCACGAATATCGATGTCGACACCCTCTAACCATGACTGAAGCTCTATTTGGCGTGCTTCTACGATGGTTGAGAGCTGCTCCTCGGCTTCTACCAGGAGTGCCCGAGATGCGTGGGTGTAAGAAATAAACCCCGATGTGCAAATTGCCAAAGCCGTTAAGCCAATCATGACAATAGGCAGCTTTTGTGCCAATTTGATCTTCTTAAAAACGTTCATCATTCTCTCCTCATCGCGTAGGATAATTGTCCAAAGAGGTCCATTGCGAGTTGCAGTACTGTCCGGACGCGATTGTCCGCATGCTTTGAGAAATGCCCTGAAGGCGTGAAGATTCGTTTAAGTCATATCCGATAAATCGAAATTTTCTGAGTTTGACGGTTTCAGAATTGTAGATAGCTACACGCTTGGACTGCGCTTTCGGTAGAACGCGTAGTTGGGGTCGTTTGGGTTTCAGAATTCCGGCAAATGAGCGTGTAGGTTAGCCATGCGAAGACTAAAGTGTGTTTTAAAATTTCAACCAATATTCCAGAATTAATAAAGGTAGGGGGTCTTTTTGCGTTCTCTCGTTTTTGAGCAGTGAGCGACGCAGAAAATTTTCGTCGTTCGCTGTATTTGAGAAAAGCGACCAAGCGTCGACACTTTGATAGAAAAAGAGTTCCCAGCTTGAAATAATTACAAGACCCTGCGCGGCCTCGCCGTTTAGAAATTGGGTGCAAACAGGGGGGCCATTTATCAGGCCTGCTGCACCAAACGCCGCGTGAGACGGATTGTCAAAGACCGTAATTTTATATGTGGCACGACCTGTTCTTTGTAGGGCTGTGCGTTCAAAGGTTTGATCAAGAGAATACAAAGCAGGCAACAGGTTGCCAAATACACATCCAGTTCTTGCTATTGTTTGTTTTGGTCCATAAGATTGCATCTTAAGATGCGCCAAGAGGAGCCATCTTAAGATGCGCCAAGAGGAGCCAGAGACGTCTGTTGAGGTCTACTCCTTCGGAATCTATGTTCTGCGACTATGTCGGCTGATTGCGAGCAGGTTTAAATGACTCCTGCGTCACTGACTAAAGCGATTCGGCCTTTGACTACACGTATTCTTCAATCGCAACATTGCCCGTCTTCTTTTGTGCTCGACGCGTTCTGCAATTTTTGTCGCATTCAATCGAATGGCTCAGAATTGCGCAGCGTGATGGTTTTTTCGAAATGAAGATTCCTGAGCCTCAATCCGTCCCGTGCCAACGGAAGAAAATGTGTGGTTTTGTAAAAAAGTGGAGACGTGAGTTTCAAGATATCCACCCCAATTAGAGACCATTCCCGTGATGGCAAAAGGATACTTTACCATGAGTTATGAGACCAAACGCCCTCCCATTGCGGTCATCTTGGCCGCAAATACAGGATTTGGACTGAGCCTAAACACGGAAGCAGGTGCCAAAAGTTTGTTATCTGTTGGCGGCACCGTTATTTTGGAGCGTGTAATTCGAAATTGTCTAAGCTGCGGCATTTCTCAATTTGTATTGGTGCTGGGGCACAAAGCAGACGACATCAAGAAATTCGTAGATAAAACGTTTCGCGGTATTCGTGTCACATATGTACTCAATGAACGCTACAATACGACAAACACTGGCTATTCGTTGATGTTGGCCGCACCGGCTATTGGTATGGCCGATTTTATTAAGCTCGACGCGAATGTTGTGTTTGATACAAAAATTCTACGCCGGCTCATGGACAGCTACCAGCCCAACGCATTGTGCATTGATCGCAACATCATGCCCGCCGGAGATGGGGTGAAAGTCACGATCGATGAAGACATGCACGTAACTCACATAGGTGGTGTTTTGAATTCTGAGAATGCGGTCGGCGGCTTGATCGGGATCGAAAAGATCAGTTCAAAAACGGGCAAGATATTATTTTCCGAACTTGAAAAGATGTTGGACGACCCCAGTCATATCCAAGATCATTGTGATGCGGCTTATGGGATCTTGATAGACAAGGGCACTGATTTCTATGCGCTTGATATTACTGGTTTGGATTGGACGGAAGTCGACAACGAAGAAGATTTCGCTACGGCAAATGCACTGTTTACAAGGCCTTTTATGACGATGTCGCGTGGCCAACAAAAGGCATTGGATGATGCGAAAGATCGAGGCGTAACCCCTATATAGAACACTCTTTTTTCGCAGTGACTTTAGGGTCGCTATGAGACGCTGCAGCCAGCTTGTGTCGGTGTGATACAGGCGCGCTGCACATTGGAAGGACAAACTATGGCTAAGGGCAACAATGCCAATCGAGGTAATAAAGCGACCAAGAAACCGAAAGCCGAAAAAGCAAAAGTGTTGGCCGCGGCCAACTCGGGCGCGGGCAAACCGCTGATTTCGATAGGTGGAAAAAAGGTTAAATAGGGTCTTTTGGCTGGCAGGAGACTTTTACATCTGCGGCCAGCCAAGGCCTTTAGGCTTATGTCCGTCTAGCAGAACGGATTTACACTATTTGAGCCCTTTGCTGGCGATATATACCGCGAGATCAAGAATGATTTGACCGCGTGCAAGCGCCACGGCTTGAGGGCCGCCTGAGGTGTCGAACGGCACAACAAGATCAAATAAGCCTGAACGCTCGCGTCGCTCATCTGTGACGCCAACGAAATATTGTCCCGTGGCGCGAAATTGTCCTTCGGCTTGAGCAACAAGACTTTCGAAACGAACTTCTAAGCGGGCGTCAGGGAAGGCCTCAAACGGCCAAGGTTCAGAAGCGACGCGGGCGCTTGAAAGTTTTGCAAGGTTGCGTGCCAGCTCCAGCGCAACGGAACGTTCTGGGCTATCTGCCCAAAGCGCTGAGCCGCTTGGGATCAGTTTTCCATTGGCATCTTGAACAACGATTTCATCGGCTGCGGCATATGTTGGCAACGAGACATCGCGGACCTCAACAGAACCAAATCCGATACGCACCTTTTCTGTCACATTAGGAGGCGTCACGGCATAGCGATCTGGAGTTGTGCCACAAGAGGCGAGGACAAGGGTGATCCCAACAAGGGCAGCTTTAAAAAAGGTCATCGTTATCGTCCTCGAATGAGTGAGCTTGGATTGCGTTCTAGCATGCGTGCCAACGACGTCATAGCGTCTGCCGCCTGCGAAATGTCGCGCAATGCGGTTTGTGCATCGCGGCTGATTACGTCGCCTTTATTGTACCCTTCAATGGTGGTGCTGGCTTGTGTCAAAACGCGCTGGATACGTCCCACCAATGTGGGCAAGTCTTGGGTTGCAACCGCAACGGCATCGGCGGCCTTGCGGGTGGATTCAAGTGTTTCGTTAATGCTGGTTACAGCTCCACCTTTGCGAAGTTCCGCCAAGGTCGCATTGATTTCATTTAATGCGGTGCCGAGGTCTGCTGGCAACCTTTTTGCAGCCTCGGTGCCAAGAATTTGATCGGCAGATGATGTAAGTGCCGTCAGTTGTGTTGTCAGATCAGCAAGCGGCAAGCTTTCCGCTTTTGCTGCAACGGCTTGAAGCTGCGTGATGAGTGCAGGCACACCTTCCACGGACGTGTTCACGCCGTCTGCGGCCTTGGCAGCGGCGTCGAGAGCTGAGACCAGTTTGGACGCCATCTGTCCCTCTTCTAGTTGGGTCAAAAGGATCTCGAAACGGCTGATAGTTGCATTCAAAGCGATTGGGATGTTTTGTAGATCTGGAGAGCCGACAATGCCGCGAACGTCGCTCAAGAGTGCACGTAAATCTTGTGGCGTTTCAAGCAGATCTTCATCCGAAATCAAGGCTTCTGAACTGTTCAGCAACCTGATTGCGCTGAACATTAACGCTTCTATCGGCAGGTTGTTGATCCGATTGACCACGCCTTCGACTGTGGCCGTGGCGTCGGAAATTTGGCTGTCGGTTGTTGGAATGATCGGAACAATGCCGGGGCCCGATTCGACTGCATAGGGCTGTGCATCTTCAACTTGAACCAGTTCGATTTTGAGCCCCGCAGACAAAAGCCCGGAGGAGGCAAGGCGCGCGCGCAGTCCTTCGTTGATGCGTCCAGTCAGAAACTTTAATGCGCCTTCAGGGGTTACGTTTTGTTGCAATCCTAGACGGGCAGGTTGGATGGATAAAACTGCATTCAACAAAACGCGGCGCGCACCAGACGCATCTTGACCGACAACGCCTGAAACGCTGCGCACTTTGCCGATACGCAGTCCGTTGAGTTCAACAGGGGCATCGACGGCCAATCCCGATACGCTTTCATCAAAAACAACACGCATTTCCAGCACTTCAACTTCTGAGGCATTGAAAAGGCTGTTTCGAGCCGCAGTTTCATCTTCGTAGACATCAAACTCAGCATCTGTGCGCACGATGCCGTTCTCCGACACAAATGTATCGAAGGTCAGCCCGCCGCCGATCAAAGTGGCGACTGATGAAAAGTCGATCTCGGCACCACCTGGGCCAACGGAAAAGGTAAATCCAGAGGTGTCCCAGAACCGTGTCGACGGCGAAATTAGTCGACTGTGCGGATGATAGATAATCGCTTTGGCAGTGGCGAAATTGCCTTGTTCGGAAATGGTTGCGGTTCCGACCCGACCAACTTCGATACCACGAAAAGTGATCGAACTGTCGTCGGTGATAGAACCGCCAGCTGTCGTGCGTAGAGTGATCTCTAAGCCTTCTTTACCGTGGCGCGACAAGGGCGCGTCGGATAATCCGGTAAAATGATCTTGCGCGCCAACGATATCACTGTCCCACGAGCCTTCGATGTATACGCCGCTCAAAACTGTATCCAGCCCCGTGACGCCGCGTGCGCTGAGCTCGGGGTGCACAACCCAAAATGCGGCCTCACTATCAACATACGGGGCCACGTCTTTTTCAAGTCGCACCAAGGCGACCACCGTTTCTAAGCCTGAGGAGAATTTGACGTCTTCAACAACGCCAACAGCGATATCACGATACCGCAGTTCCGTTTCGCGTTTGGCAATGCCTGCGCCGTTTTCAAACTCGATAGAAATAAGTGGCCCGCGGTCGTTATAGGATTTCCATGCCACGCCAAGGGCAATCACCAAGGCCAGCATCGGAACGATCCAGACGATGGAAAGTCGGCTCAGTAACGATCCGCGCGCAGGCTCGATGTTGACGGTTGTGGGAGTGTCAGTCATGTTCAATCGTTCCTTGGCGCTCTTGGGGCGTGTCCCAAATCATTTTGGTATCGAAGGCTTGCGCCGAAAGCATGGTGAAAATCACAGATAGGGCAAAAAACAGACTTGCCATACCAGGATTGACTGCTGCTAGAGTGTTCAATTGCACCAGCGAAGACATAATCGCAACGACGAAGATGTCGACCATCGACCATCGACCGACGGCTTCCACGACTTCAAACAAGAGCTGTCTTTGGTGATTAGACATCGACGATCGTTTGGTGACGGAGATTGCTAGAAAAGCGATGGCAATAAATTTACTAAGTGGAATGACCACACTTGCGATCAAAATGATCAGCGCAATACCAACAGCGCCGTGATGGACAAGTTCGATCGCACCGCCGACGATGGTGTCTTGTTGCACCTGCAATAGTGTACGGGTTTGCAGCATCGGGTACATATTCGCGGGAATGTAACACATAAGGCCTGCCAACCATAGCGCCCAAACCCGTTGCAAGCTTTTGTGGTTGCTGGGTCGTATAGATGCACCGCAACGCCCACAGACCTTGGTGCCCCGTGGCCAAGCACGGGTACAACGTGTGCACGCAATTACATTGATGTCTTTTGCGCTTAAGATAACTTGGGTGTCTCCAGAGAGTCCCATATTGACCACCTACAAATCAAATTGTCTTGTATCACAACCAAAACCACAAGCACGGCAAACATCCAAAATGCTGGGCCGAACGTGACATCTGCAAGGTCGCTTATTTTGATCAAAGCGACAGCGCATCCGAGCGCGAATATTTCTACCATAGACCATGGCCTGAGCGCCTCTGAAAGACGAAACGCCTGCATCGCGCCATGTGCGGGTGCTCGGCTTAATACCATCGGCAATAACACGTAGATCGCCAATGTAACGCGCACAAACGGGACTACGACAATCAATGCGGCAGTTGTCAATGACAAGGCCACCAAGGGGCCGTCGCTAAAGGCCAAAGCTGCATCCAACAAGGACGCTGAGTTGCTCGCACCCGCGGCATTGATCGTCAAAAATGGGAAAAACGTTGCAGCCACGATCAAGATCGCGATGGCCAAAGACAATGCAATCACCTGTATGCCTGCTTCGCGCATGTTTCGAATGAGCACGGTGTGGCATCGCGCGCAGGTCGCGCGTTCGCCCGTCTTGGGGCGTGCCAAGACATAGGCAGCATCGCATTGCGGGCAAACCAAAAAGTGTTCGGGGGCAAGTGTCTGCACATCGTTCATGGGGGTACTGTATCGGTGTTGTGATAAGCATACCATAGCTGTTGAATGGCTCTGTCGCGTTTCCGATCCAAGTGCGCAATAGGTGGATGGCCCGTAGACTGAGCGCTTAGAGGGTGCGATTACCCAATTCTTTTTAGCGTTGAAATCGACTATACTAATAAGTGCGTAATTCTCGGCGAATTCTGTCAAATGGCCTTGCAGTCTTGGGAAACAGCTTTAGTTTTGCCAAAGTGACAAAAACGTCCAAATAAGGAGCTCTCGTGTCCCTCTTTTTCATCGTTGCTTTGCCCTTCTTTGGCGCGCTTTTGCCCGGCCTCATGAATTCCGCTGGCCGCTCGGCTTGTGCTGGCGTCACATTTACGGTCTCGTTGCTTGCCTTCATCGGCCTTATGAGCAATCTTCCCACGGTCCTTGCGGGCGGCGTGGTTATGGTCGGCATCGATTGGATGCCTGTGCTCGGCTTGAACTTCACCTTGATGCTGGACGGATTGGGCTTTTTCTTCGCAACGTTGATTTTGGGCATCGGCCTTTTGATCATCGCCTATGCGCGCAATTACCTAAGCCGTGACGACAATATGGGTGAGTTTTTCACCTATCTGTTGTTGTTCCAAGGTGCGATGGTCGGGATTGTCTTAAGTGACAACATACTGCTTTTGCTTGTGTTCTGGGAAATCACATCGCTATCGTCTTTCTTGTTGATCGGATACTGGAAGCATCTTCCAGCCGGGCGCCAGGGTGCCAGGATGGCATTGACCGTTACCGGCTTGGGCGGTTTGGCGATGATCGGTGGCATGCTGATTTTGGGCCAAATCGTTGGCAGCTATGACCTCAGCGTGATTTTGCAAAACCGCGATTTGATCCAAGCTGATCCGCTGTATGTGACGGCATTGATCTTGATTTTACTGGGGTGTTTCACAAAATCTGCGCAGTTCCCGTTCCATTTCTGGCTGCCGCACGCGATGTCTGCTCCGACACCTGTGTCGGCCTATCTTCACTCTGCCACGATGGTGAAAGCGGGTATTTTCTTGATGGCGCGCATGTGGCCTGTCCTGTCTGGCACGCCCGAATGGTTTGTGATCGTCACCTCTGCTGGCTTGATCACTATGGTGCTCGGCGCGGTGATTGCTTTGTTCAAACATGACCTGAAAGCGCTTTTGGCCTTTTCAACGGTCAGCCACCTTGGCCTTATCACGATGCTTTTGGGCACGGGCACGGCGTTCGGCGCTATGGCCGCTGTGTTTCACATCTTGAACCACGCCACGTTCAAAGCCGCTTTGTTTATGTCCGCTGGGATCATCGACCATGAAGCACACACCCGCGATATCCGTCGCTTGGGGGGCTTGCGCAAATTGATGCCTGTGACCTTTATGATCGCATCTTTGGCGGCGTTATCGATGGCGGGTATTCCGCTGCTCAATGGCTTCCTGTCCAAAGAAATGATGCTAGAGGAAGCCCATCACACGGTGCTGTTTGGATCGCATTGGTTGGTGCCTGTTCTGGCCACCTTCGGCTCCATTTTTTCAGCCGCCTATTGTTTCCGTCTAATCGGGCATGTGTTCTTTGGCCCCGTGCGCGACGATTACCCTGCCAAGCCACATGATCCAAAATCCGGCTTGTGGATGCCGCCGGCGATTTTGGCGGTGTTGGTTGTGGTCATTGGTGTTGCGCCGTTTGTAGCAGAACCTTTCGTCAAACTCGTGACCGCATCTGTACTGGGCGGCGCAGCCGATTTGCCAAGCGCGCATTTCAAAATTTGGCACGGTTTGGTGCCTGCCTTGTTTATGTCCATCATCGCTGTTGTGGGCGGTTTGGTGATGCTTGCGATCTTTAATCCTGCGCTGCGCCTTTGGGATCGTACGCCGCGCCCAGAAGCCAAACCGATCTTTGAAGCCATTGTTGAAGCCGTCACCCAGCTGGCGCGCATGTTGATTTTGCCACTGCACAATGGTGCGTTCTCACGTTTTGCCGCCATCGGCGCGATCACAATCATCGCTGCTGGCTTTCATGCTTGGACAACAGGCACGCTGGGCGCGCCAACCCGCGAGGCCCAAGCGGCCAGCCCTGTCGTGATCGCCGGCTGGGTAATGCTTGTCGCAGCCACGGGCGGGTTGGTTTTGATGCACCGCAATCGCCTGTTGTCGCTGATCCTGATTGGCATCGTGGGCTTGATGGTGTCTATCGGTTTCGTGTTCTTCAGTGCGCCGGATTTGGCGATGACGCAGTTCACTGTTGAAGTTGTCACCATCATCTTGCTGCTTTTGGCGCTGAACTTTTTGCCGAAATTCACACCTGTCGAAAGCTCAGTTTTGCGCCGTGTTCGTGACGCAGGTGTGGCGATTGCAGGTGGTTTGGCCACGTTCGGATTGGCCTATTACTACATGTTGCGCACGTCTGTTGCGACACCGATTTCAGAATTTCACTTGGCGAATTCCTACAAAGGTGGCGGCGGCACCAATGTGGTCAACGTGATCTTGGTCGACTTCCGTGGCTTTGATACTTACGGCGAAATCATTGTGCTTGGGATCGCAGCCTTGCTGATTTACGCGCTGACAGAAACCTTGCTTGGAGGACCTGTGCGTGCACGTCTTTTAAACCGCAAACCCGATCAAAAACGTGCAGGCGACATGCATCCGATGATGATGGTCGTTGTGACGCGTGTGATTATGCCTTTGGTTATGCTGGTCGGCTTCTATATCTTCTTACGCGGTCACAATGAGCCCGGAGGGGGCTTTATCGCGGGGCTGATCGTGTCGATCGCAGTCGTTATGCAGTACATGGCCAGTGGTTTTGCATGGACCTCTTCGCGGTTGAAATACCCTTATCACGGCGTGATTGGCGCAGGCGTTTTGATTGCTGGCTTCACCGGCATCGGATCTTGGTTTGTCGGCAAACCGTTTTTGACCTCGGCTTTCACTTACGTACGTATTCCGCCGTTCCATAAATTTGAATTGGCGACTGCGGCCTTGTTCGATCTGGGCGTGTTCTTGGCGGTGGTCGGCGCTGTGATGCTATCGCTGGAAAGCTTCTCGCGTTTGGCCAAGCGGGCCAATATGGAAGACAGCGAATACCCAATGGATATTGATCCTTCAAGAGACGATCCTGCCCCCGCCACAAGCGGTCAAGCAAAGGAGGAGGTGTAATATGGAGTTTCTCGTTGCATCAGCCATCGGCATTTTGACAGCTGGCGGTATTTACCTCACGCTGCGCCTGCGTACGTTTCCTGTGATCATGGGGATTTCCTTGCTCACCTATGCGGTGAATGTGTTTATCTTTGCCTCCGGTCGTTTGACGGTTGGCGCGCCGCCGATCCTAAGTGACGGCGTGACGACGTACACCGATCCATTGCCGCAGGCTTTGGTGCTGACCGCTATTGTGATTTCATTTGGTATGACGGCTGTTGTTGTGATGATTGGTTTGGGGGCCTTTTTGGGGTCCGATGACGATCACGTGGATGATCAGCCTGAAGCATCGAATTCTAAAGCGGAGGGACAGTCATGACCCATTGGTTGATTACACCCATCGTTTTGCCCGCGCTGTTGGCGCCCTTTATTGTCTTGGCTGCGCGCTATCATATTGGTATTCAGCGTAGTTTTTCTGTCGCGGGCGTTTTGGCATTGATTGCAATTGCTCTGGGGCTTTGCATACAGGCCTCTGACGGGACGATTTTGCTGTACCAACTCAGCGATTGGGCCGCACCCTTTGGTATCGTTTTGGTCGGCGATCGCCTGTCGACGATGATGGTTTTACTGACTGCGGTCTTGGCTCTGTTTGTGCTGCTCTATGCGATTGGGTCTGGTTGGGACAATCGCGGGCGGCATTTCCATGCGCTGTTCCAGTTCCAATTGATGGGCATCATGGGCGCGTTTTTGACGGGTGACTTGTTCAACCTGTTTGTGTTTTTCGAAGTTTTGTTGATCGCATCTTACGGGTTGATGATCCACGGAGGCGGCACGCCGCGATTGCGCGCGGGCGTGCAATATGTGCTGTTCAATTTGATTGGGTCGACGCTGTTCTTGTTCGCGCTGGCATCCATCTACGCGGAGACAGGCACCTTGAATATGGCCGATTTGGCCAATCGTGTGGCGATGATTGGTGCGGCTGACACCGTGGGTATTCGTGTCGCGGCTGTGCTGTTGTTGCTTGTGTTTGCGATCAAAGCTGCCGTTGTGCCGCTGCACTTTTGGTTGCCGTCGAGCTATGCCGAGGCACCTGCACCCGTGGCCGCTTTGTTCGCGATTATGACCAAAGTTGGTGCTTATGCGATCATTCGGGTTTATACGATGATCTTTCCGCCAGACCTATCGGTGACAGCCGGGCTGCATGATGTGTGGTTGATGCCTGCAGCGTTGATTTCTGTCGTGGTCGGTATGGTTGGTGTTTTGGCGACGAAGAAACTGGATCGCTTGGTCGCCTTCGCGGTTATCGGATCGATGGGCATGGTCATGGTGTCGATCTCATTGTTCACGCCTGAAGGGATCGCAGCCGCGCTTTACTATACCATTCATTCAACCTTGGCAGCGGCGGCTTTGTTCTTGATTGTTGATCTGGTGCGCACAGGGCGGGCCAATCTTGATCTGACGTCGCAACCACCTGTGGTAGGCAATGCTTTAACTGCTGGAATGTTCTTTGCAGGGGCGATTGCTATGGCGGGCTTGCCGCCTTTGTCGGGCTTTCTTGGCAAGCTCTTGGTGCTGAATGCGTCCTATGAGTCTGGCCTTGTGATCTGGATTTGGGCCGTCGTATTGGGATCAAGCCTGATCGGTATCGTCGGATTTGTTCGTGCGGGTAGCATTGTGTTTTGGAAGGCTCAAGGCGAAGCTCAGACTGGCGCGCCATCAGAGTTCGAACGCCCAGCGGCTCTGTCTTATATTGCTGTCGGCGGCTTGCTATCGCTTTTGATCGCGCTGTCCGTCTTTGCGGGACAGGTACATGGGTATACGACAACGATGGCCGCTCAGCTTTTTGCGCCTCAGCCTTACATGTCCAAGGTTTTGGACACCGAAGGTAAGCTGAGCAAGCCAGTAGCCGATGATCATTCAAGCACGCAAGAGGAGGGGCACTGATATGGTTCGCGCGTTTAGATGGCTGATGCCGCATCCTTTTTTGACACTTCTTTTGACCATTGTTTGGGTGATTTTGCAAAATGAGTTCTCTGCTGGGATGGCCGTTTTTGGTGTCATACTAGGTATTCTTATTCCGTGGGGGACATCAATTTGGTGGCCTGATACGCCGAAAAGTCTGCGGTTGTTCAAGCTTTGCGGCTACAGTTGTATGGTCGTTTGGGATATTATTGTTGCCAACATTCAAGTGGCTTGGGTCGTTTTGTCCGTGCCCAACTCCAAACTGAAACCAGCTTGGATTGTCGTGCCGCTTGAATTGAAACAACCCGAAGCCATCACGCTTTTGGCGGGAACGATCACTTTGACACCGGGCACAGTCTCTGCGGATCTGTCGGACGAAGGGCACAACCTGTTAGTGCATGTGCTGCACACAGATGACCCAGACGCCGTGCGCGACGACATCATGACCCGTTACCAAGATCGATTGAAGGAGATCTTCTCATGACGACAGCTTCAACGGTTATGGACATCGCGTTGATCATCGCTTTTGTCGCTCTTGCGCTTGGGCAAATCTTGTCGATGGTGCGACTGGTTCTGGGACCGACACCGGGAGACCGCATTCTAGCGCTGGACACGATGGTGGTGAACGCGCTGGGTCTTGTGGTGGTCTTGGGCATCCAACAAGGAACGCAGATCTTTTTTGAAGTGGCGCTGTTGATCGCCATGCTTGGGTTTGTGTCCACCGTCGCCTTGGCCCGTTTCATCTTGCGCGGAGACATCATCGAATGACTTTTGAGATTATCGGAACTTATCTTGCGGCGCTGTCTTTGCTGATCGGCTCAGGCTTTATCATTATCGGCGTTATCGGGCTTTTGAAATTCAACGATCCTATGACTCGGCTTCATGCGCCCACGAAAGTGGGAACCATTGGTATCGGAATGTTGCTGTTAGCCTCGACCCTTCATTCGTTTGCTATGGGCGAAGGCTCAGTCCATGAGCTGCTTATTATGGCGTTTCTCTTTGTCACAGCGCCGATTTCTGCCAATTTTATCGCCAAAGTGAACATCCACCGTGGTGTTTGTGAGACGCCGCCTGTGCCACCGAACGATGACACATGGGCAACGCTTGAAACACCTGAAGAAAGTCAAGAAATCTAAAGTGCGGCAAAGCCGCAAGTGCGGTTTGAACCTTTGCGGGACAGAATCTAATTGTTAGGGGCCGTTTTGAAAAGGCTTAGGAGCTTAGCAGATACGCCCATTTGGTATCTTATTGATTGTCGCGAGCGTTCTGGTGCCTCTTTTTGCTTTCGTCCCATTTGCTTTCGTCTCATTGGTGCAGATGCGTCCTAATTCCGATCATTGGGCAGTACTTTGGTGTTTCCGCATTGATTGTCATGGCGTTTGGGCGAGTTTGGCATGAACGGCATCTTGGTTTTGGTCGGTCTCTCCTTGGCATTGTTCATCCCCTATCACTGGTGGAAGCTGACGCATAAGTTCATTGGCGGATTTTTCGTGCTAAGCGCGGTGCATTTTATGTTGATCATCAAACCCTTTGCGTTGAGCGACCCCATTGGGCTTTATGTGACGGCCTTTTGTGTTCTTGGGATGGTAAGTTATGTCATAACGCTTTTGCCGAGGCCAACGCAGCACACCTTAATGCTTTGGTTGATCGCGTTGCGGCGATTGAAAATGTCAGTTTGCATCTTCAGGACACTACGAGTGGTGATCGTTTGACATCCGCTGCGATTGCCGTGACTGCATCCGGGCCTTTAAATAAATCAAAGGTGTTTTTCTGCGGCCCTATAGCTTTGCGCAGTAACTTGTCTCACGAGTTGAAATCTCTTGGGGTGCCGAACAGGTGCTTTCACTATGAAGAATTCGAAATCCGATCTGACATTTGGCTACTTGAACGCACCTGTCAGAAAATGGATTGCGCAATTCGGTTTTTGAAATGCTCGGCCAGATTTCAAATCACTCTTGAATGATCGCGCTGACCCATTCTTTGATAAACGTGTCGCGTTTCAGGACATCCAGGTAGGTCAAAAGTGCTGGCCCTAGGCCAATTGTAGATTGCCTGATTTCATCTTGTTCCGAGATCAACGGCGGCAATGGAAACACATCGCGATCCACAGTGCCGGACTGCAAAGCAATCACATGACGTAGGAAATCGCGGGCTTGCTCTGGGTGCTTTGTGGTGCGCGAAACAAACATTGTGCGCATCATTGTTGTCGGGAAATCAGATGGCAAAATGATCTGCAATGCGTCGCTTGTTTCTGGACGCGCGTCTGCATATCCACCCAGAACATTATAGGCCACAGCGATGGTGCCGTCAGCCAAATCGTCGATCATATCGACCGAACAGCAATAAAGCTTGGTCTCAAGGCCTCCCATGACCTCCATCAAACGCCAATAGGTCTCGGAAATACGTGCGTCCTGCGTGGCAAATAAATAACCAAGCCCGGAGCTGCGCACATCGTAGGTGCCAATGCGTCCGCGAAAAATATCGGGCCGTGCTCTGAGCGCCAAAATAAGATCTTGCCGCGTTTGTGGCACACGCCGCCCTTCAAAGGCCTTGCGATTGATGACAATGGCGGCGGGTTCCGTTGTGAAGGCAAACAGGCTTTGACGCCATTCGGCCCATTCCGGTTGGGACAGCCCTGTCACTTTCTGAGCAAACCCATCATTGGTCAGCTTGAGTTGCAGATCCATCGCGCTGGAAATCACCACATCATAGGCATCAGCGTTTTGGCGAAACTCAGCATTCAAAAGCGCGGTGCTGGTCACCAAATACTCAACTGATGTGTCTGGATTTTCGGTCAAAAAGCTTTCAATAATAGGCGCAAAAAAAGACGTGTCGGTGCTTGATATCACCCGCAGAACGCGCTTGGGAGCCTCGCTGACAAACACATTCTGTTCTTCCCAACCTTGAGCCTTAGACACGAGTGGTGTCGCTGCAAACAGCACAGCTATGACATAGAAAAAGTAACGCATGCGCCCCCCTTTGTTAGATTGGTCAGATGGAGTGCCCCACCGTGCGCGGTCGCGACGTCTTGGGCTATGGTAAGCCCTAAACCCGATCCGATGATGCCCATTGCATTGTCACCGCGCGTGAAACGATCTGTCAGCTGCGAAATTTGATCGACGGGGAACCCTGGCCCTTGGTCGGATATGACAACGCAGGCTGTTGGTGCCGCGCGCACAAAAATCGAAATGACGCTTTCGCTGGGAGAGTATTTCAACGCGTTATCGATGACATTGCGCACAGCGTTTTGTAGTAAAATAGGATCACCGGAAACCTTGACGCTATCGTCACATTGCAAATCAAAGCCTACGTCTTTCATTTCAGCAATGGGCGTAAGGCCGCGTACCAAATCTGTCACTAGGTCCGCAAAGTCGATATCCTGTCTGTCCAAATGGTCGGCGCGAAAGGTGATCATTGCGTGATCCAACAATTGCCCAGCCGCGCGTGAACTTTCGTCAATCGCGCGCACCATAGAGCGCAACGCTTGACGGTTTTCTTCCTTACTGACGCGTTGCAACGTGGCCTCGGCATAGGATCGCACAGTGGCCAACGGCGTGCGCACCCGATGGGCGGCCTCGGCGATAAAATCCTCAGAACGCTGCAAAGATTGATCAAGGCGGTCCATCAGCGTGTTCAAAGAGGCCACCAAAGGCACCATTTCGGCAGGCACTGGTTTGCTTACAGGTGTAAGGTCTTGCGGCCCGCGGCGCGTAATAGATGTGGTGAGGCGTGTAAGCTGATCAATGGTTTTCGATGTCGCCCAAAATGACAAAAGGGCTGCAAGAACAAAAAAACCTACGCCAAATAGTGCCACGTTGCGCGAAATCCGGTTGAGCGTCACGGACAGGGCGTCTTGTGTTTGCGCAACCGTCACAAAAACTTGTGTGCGCAGGTTTTCCCCAACCAAAACGCGACTGGCGCGCGTGAGGCGCACGGTGGCTCCGCGAAATTTGGTGGTGACAAAGGTTTGCTGCGCTCCGTTTTGCAAAAAGGGTTGCGGCAACAGCTCATAACCCGACAACAACCTGTCATCGCGGTAAATTGCATAGAAAACGCGGTCATCAGACGGCGTGTTCAAAATGGAAAAGGCAGAGTAGGGAAAGTCCACCTCAACACTGCCATTGCGGATCACCGCAGCATCTAAAATCGAAGTTGCGGAGGCGCCTAGGATACTGTCTTGGCCTTTTTGTGCAATCTGAGCTGCATAGGCGCGCACAACGAAAAATAGTAAGATCGCCAAAATGGCTGCGCCACCGATCAAGGTGATCGCAAGCCGATTGCGCAATGACCCCGATACGCGGACTGAATTACTCATGCTCGAGCCGATACCCGAGGCCGCGCAGCGTTGTTATGCTCAAACTTGATCCTTTCAAATGCTTGCGCAAGCGACCGATATAGACCTCGACCGCGTTTTCTGACACGTCGTCGTCATATGAAAACAACCGATCCACAAGCTTTTGTTTGGCAAAAATTTGACCCGGCGCATTGATCAAAAGTTCCAACAAACGCAGCTCACGATTGCGTAATTGTAAGGCAGTGCCATCGACCACAAGCGTGCCCGCAACGGGATCAAATTCGACATTTCCGACGCGCAAAACGGTTTGCGACACACCGCCTCTGCGACGCAAAACAGCACGCACGCGGGCCTCAAGTTCAGCGTGATCAAAAGGCTTTGTGACATAGTCGTCGGCTCCCAAATCAAGGATACTGATTCTATCTGAAACCTGCGACCTGGCGGTCAAAACGATGACAGGTGTGTCCTTTTTCCCTTCGCGATGGTGCTTAAGAAAGTCCCTGCCGTCTCCGTCAGGCAACATAATATCCAGCAAGATAAGATCGTAATCTTCTGTCGCGGAAAAAGCACGCGCATCTCGAATTGTCGCTGCATGATCAATGACATGCCCGTCAAATCCCATACGCGAACAAATCGCGTGGGCCAGTTGGATATTGTCTTCGATTAAGAGAAATTTCATAGGAAGCGTTTACTTTTTAGGGGCACGACAGGTTTGTGTCAGGTTGCCGTGATTATTTTATCCAACTGAGCCGCTTAGCGGTCGGTTGTCAAATGGGAGGAAACTATGATGACTTTGAAACTGGGCCGCCGCGCCCTTATGCTTGGTGCTGCCGCAGCCCTAAGCTTAGCAACATCCGCATTCGCTGACACAAAAGTTGACAGCATTCACTTTTTGATTCCTGGCGGCGCCGGCGGCGGCTGGGATGGTACAGCTCGTGGCACAGGCGAAGCTTTGACCAAATCCGGTTTGGTTGGCACAGCCTCTTACGAAAACATGTCTGGTGGTGGTGGTGGCAAAGCCATCGGTTACCTGATCGAGAACGCTGCCAGCAATGAAGGCACGTTGATGGTCAACTCGACACCAATCATCATTCGCTCGCTGACTGGTGTGTTCCCACAAAACTTCCGTGATCTCACATTGGTTGCAGGCACAATCGGCGATTACGCTGCGATCGTTGTTGGCAAAGATAGCCCAATCAACTCAATGGCGGATCTCTTGGCAGCTTACGATGCCGACCCATCCAGCACTGCAATCGGTGGCGGTTCTGTGCCCGGTGGCATGGATCACCTCGTGGCAGCTATGGCGATGGAAGCGGCAGGGAAAGACGCTCTTGGCGTGAAGTACATTCCATACGACGCGGGCGGCAAAGCTATGGCAGCCCTTTTGTCTGGTGAGATTGCAGCTTTGTCCACGGGCTTCTCAGAAGCTGTTGATCTGGCCGCTGCTGGCGAAATTAAAATCATCGGTGTGACGGCGCCGGATCGTGTCGCCGCTGCGCCAGATGCTATGACAATGATCGAGCAAGGCATCGACACAACATTCGTCAACTGGCGTGGGCTCTTTGGCGCACCTGGCTTGTCAGACGAAAAAATCGCAGCCTACCAAGAAGTGATCGCAGACATGTACGACACCCCCGAGTGGGAAGAAGTCCGCGCTCGCAACGGTTGGGTCAACATTCACAACTCTGGCGATGACTTCAAAATGTTCTTGGAAAACCAAGAGCAGGTCATCGGCGATTTGATGAAAAAGCTCGGCTTTCTCTAAAAACGCTTAACTGAACGTCGGCAGAGCGGGTATCTGCTCTGCCGATTTTTGCTATTGATGGGGGATGGACACAATGGCCTTAGATCGTTGGATCGCTTTAATTTTGGTGGGGATTTGCCTCGCTTACGGATACACCGCGTGGTTCACAATGGACGCCGGTCTCGCACCTTTCATGCAACGCAACCCAATATGGCCCAGCACTTTTCCTAAAATTCTGTCCATCCTTGGCTTGGTCGCGTCCTGTGTCATTTTATTCAACCTTGAGAAATCCGAGGACGAAGTCGGTGACATCGATTACCGCCGTTTGCACGAGTACAAACTCGGTCAAGCCCTGCTGCTGTTGGCCTTGATGGTTGTTTACGCGCTGACCCTGCGCCCTTTGGGTTTCATTGGGTCTACCGTCGGCTTTTTGGCCATCGGCGCGTTTATTTTAGGCGAACGTAAATATCACATCATGCTGATCGTCGCTTTCATCGCGGCCTTTGCCGTTTGGTATTTGGTGTCACAGGTCTTGGGCATCTACATGCGTCCACTGCCAGGCTTTTGGGGAGGTTGATATGCTAGAGGGACTTCTGATTGGCCTACATACGGCCCTGTCATTTCAAAATATTTTACTGGTCATCGGCGGTTGCTTGATCGGGACATTCATCGGGATGTTGCCAGGTCTTGGCCCCATGTCGATCATTTCGATCATGATTCCCGTCGCGATCTCTATGGGCGACCCTTCGGGCGCGCTGATCTTGCTGGCTGGGGTTTACTACGGTGCGATTTTTGGCGGATCGACATCGTCGATTTTGCTCAACGCGCCGGGGGTTGCAGGCACAGTGGCCAGCGCCTTTGACGGCTATCCGATGGCGCAACAGGGCAAGGCAGGCAAAGCGCTGACCATTGCTGCGATCTCAAGCTTTGCTGGTGGCACAATCGGCGCGATCTTGTTGATGATCTTCGCACCAGCGTTGTCATCTGTCGCACTTTTGTTCCACTCCTCTGAATACTTTGCGTTGATGGTCGTTGGCTTGTCTGCCATCGCGGCCTTCGCTGGCACTGGCCAAGTGTCCAAAGCGATGGTGATGACTATTTTGGGTCTGATTATGGCGACCGTGGGCGAGGGCGCTTTGTTTAACATGCCACGCTTCACTATGGGCATTATGGATCTGCAATCTGGCTTTGGTTTCGTCACCTTGGCGATGGCGATGTTTGCTTTGCCTGAGGCGATGTTCTTGGTGCTTAAGCCTAAGATTATGAATGGTGATGGCGGCGAAATCAAAGATATGCGCATCAGTCGCGCTGAAGCGCGTGCCATTGCACCAGTCATCGGACGTCAGTCTTTGCAAGGCTTCTTTATCGGGGTTCTTCCCGGTGCTGGGGCAACGATTGCCAGTTTCCTAGGCTACGCAGTGGAGCGCAACATTGCCACCAAAGAAGAACAAGCAGAGTTCGGCAAAGGCTCCATCAAAGGCTTGGCCGCACCAGAAACTGCAAACAACGCGGCCTGTACTGGGTCTTTCGTACCTTTGTTGACGCTTGGCATTCCGGGGTCTGGCACAACGGCCATTTTGCTCGGCGCTTTGATCGCTTTGAACGTGACCCCAGGCCCGCGTTTGATGATCGATGAACCGCAAGTGTTCTGGGCTGTGATCATGTCGATGTTCGTCGGCAATCTCGTGCTGTTGATCTTGAACTTGCCGTTAATCCCTTACATTGCGAAAGTGCTGTCAGTCCCACGCAACTATTTGATCCCGTTCATCTTGTTCTTTACATTGATGGGCGCATACATCGGGCAAAACAACGCGACAGAGCTGTTGATGCTTGTGGGCTTTGGGGTCTGTGCAACGGCCCTGCGCTTTGCCAACTATCCGCTGGCGCCACTTTTGATCGGCTTTATCTTGGGCGGTATGATGGAAGACAACTTTGCACGCTCTATGCAGTTGTATGACGGTGTGGCGTTCATCTGGGAACGCCCCATGACAGCCGGTCTGCTGGCGATTGCCTTGATCTTGGTTGTCTTGCCAAGCTACCGCGCACAGCGCGCACGGGCCAAAGCCAGAGGTGTGGCTGACGGCGATTGATCGCTTTACGTAAGTGATAAAATTTTGAAGCCGCGCCGTGTCAGATCGACATCGGGGCGGCTTCGTTTTTGTATTGGGGCGCCGTCATTTCAAATAATGTTGCTATGCAGACGCGCGCGTTAAAATTTCAAAGCCAAGATCATGGATTGATTTGGTCGGCTGCCCTGTCAATCTGTCGAGCAAAGAACTGGCCGCAAGATGACCCAATTGTAAGCGATCTACGGCGACAGTGGTGAGGGCAGGGTCGATATCTCGGGCGAAATCTTGATCGCCGAAACCAACCACTGCGACGTCTTGGGGAACCTTAAGCCCGCGCGTGCGTAGCTCGATTATAGCCCCATGAGCTGATAGGTCAGAGCTGCAAAACACAGCGCCTGATTGGAAGCCGTATTGATCAATGAGATGCGCCATAGCTTCGCGGCCTGCTCCGATACTGGCAATTCCGCCTGTGTTCGCGTCTGGCACTGTGGTTCTTGAAAACGTGCTAAACCGTTCGGCAAATGCAGACTGCCTGCGCAATGCGCGTTCATCATCGGCGGTAATCGTTGCAGCAAAAGAGTGACCTTTGGCGTTGAGGTACTCCGCCACGGCACGCCCTGCAGCGCTGTGGTTGAAGCCAACGCAGATGTCGATTGGGATGTCCGTGATATCCCAAATTTCAACAACAGGAATGCCTGCACCTTGCAACTGCTTGCGGGCTTTGTCGCTATGGCGGACACCGGTCAAAAGCATTGCATCGGGCCTGCGTGAGAGATGCGTCGCGATCAATGCGTCTTCGTTGGCGGGGTCGAAGCCAGTTTCTGACATCAATACCTGATAGCCGTTTTGTCGTAGGTGTTCTGAAAACGTAGCCATGAAAGAGGTGTAGACGACGTTTGTCAAAGATGGGATCAGCGCGGACACGAGTTTGGACCGCTTTGATGCCAATGCCCCAGCCACAGCGTTTGGGACAAATCCTGTTGCAGCGATGGCGTCTTGGATGCTGTGCAAAGTTTTTTTTGAGACTTTGTCTGGATGTGACAACGCCCGCGACACGGTCACTTGTGTCACGCCGGCAAGGCGTCCCACGTCGGCCATGGTGACGCGGTTTGTGTCGGGTTTCTTGAAGTTCTTATCTGCCATTTTGTGATCATTAGGCATTCGGCGTTACGCCGCAAGGGGTATCTGATTACGTTGACAATCGAAAATGTATGCGCATACATTGCGCAGTAACTTGTCGTCTGTGCTGCAAATACGACGATGTATTTAAAGGATAATGTGCAATGAATGCGGTATTGGTTGGTTTGGGCATGGTGGCCGAGACCCATCTGCGCGCAGTCGCCGGTGCTGGCATCAATCTTGCAGGGGTGATGGCGCAAAGCGCCACCAAGGCAAAAGCCTTCGCTGAGGCCGCGGCCGATACGCTTGGGTATATGCCGCGCGTTTATGTAAGTGCGGATGAAATTGTGGCTGACGCAGGTGTCGATTTTGTTATCTTGTGCACGCCCCCCAATGCACGACTTGAGTTGGTGAAAACCTTTGCAGGCGCTGGCAAACACATCTTAATGGAAAAACCCATTGAACGAGATGCCGTGGCCGCCGAAGCCATTGTCGAGATATGCGAGGTCCAAGGCGTGACCTTGGGCGTGGTCTTGCAGCATCGTATGCGCGAGGCGTCACAACAGCTTGCCAAGCTTTTGAACGAAGACGCTTTTGGCGCGGTTGCTTTGGCCGAAATTTCCGTCCCTTGGTGGCGCGATCAATCTTATTACAATGAGCCGGGGCGTGGCACTTATGCGCGCGATGGTGGTGGCGTTCTCATTTCACAGGCTATTCACACCCTTGATCTGGCGCTCTCATTGCTTGGGCCTGTGGCCACTGTGACAGCATCAGCCCATACGACTGCGTTGCACGCGATGGAATCCGAAGACTTTGTGCAGGCCAGTCTTGTCTTCGCTTCCGGTGCCATCGGCTCGGTGACCTGTAGCACCGCGAGTTTTCCGGGCAGGGCTGAAACCATCACCTTGCACTGCGCTAAGGCCAGCGCCATCCTTGAGACTGGTCGGCTGATTGTGCATTGGCGCGACGGCAAGGTTCAAAAACTCGGTACGGAAAATGCCACAGGCGGCGGGGCTGATCCGATGGCCTTCACCCATGATTGGCATCAAGCTATTCTTACAGATTTCATCGCAGCGTTGCATGAAGGGCGTGCTCCGGTGGCACCTGGGCGAGAGGCCTTGAATGTGCAACAGCTCATCGATGCTATGATTTTGTCGTCACGCAACGATAGCACAATCTCACTGTCGAAAGACCGTTAGTATGACAAATTCTTCGAGCTTTACGGCGTCTGATCTGTCCGCGTCAGTAACTCAATTTTAGACCTAGGAGCGTTTATGAAAACCCGAGTGTGCTGCCTTCATGAGGCAAAAGATCTGCGTATCGAGACCCGCGATATTGTCGCGCCAAAAGCGGGTGAGGTGCGTGTGGCGCTTGGTGCTGGTGGAATTTGCGGATCGGATCTGCATTACTATCAGCACGGTGGTTTTGGAACCATTCGCGTGAAAGAACCTATCATTTTGGGGCACGAGGCGGCTGGTTTTGTCGAGGAACTAGGCGAAGGCGTCACGGGGCTTAAAGTGGGCGACATGGTTGCGCTGAACCCTAGTATCAATTGCGGCACATGTGAATATTGTACGCAAGGTCTAGAGATGCATTGCACCGATATGATCTTTAGCGGATCCGCTATGCGCTCGCCGCATGTTCAAGGGATGTACCGCGATAAAATCACCCTTGCCGCGGCGCAATGTGTGCCCGTGACAGGCGATGTGTCCGTGGCTGAGGCCGCGTGTTCTGAACCTTTGGCCGTCTGTATGCATGCGCACAGTCTTGTGGGTGATTTGCAGGACAAGCGGGTTTTGGTCATGGGGGCAGGGCCGATTGGCGTGCTCTGTACGGCTTTGGCCAAAGCGGCTGGGGCCTTTGAAATTGTGGTAGCTGATTTGCAAGATGTGCCTTTGAACGTTGCCTCTGAGATGGGTGCCACAACCACCATCAACGTCATGAATAATACCACAACGATGGCTGAATATGCTCAAGGCAAAGGGTACTTCGATGCATGCTTTGAATGTACTGGTGCTGCGCCTGCGCTGGTCTCAGCTTTGGGGGCTTTGCGTCCGCGCGGCGTCATCGTGCAGGTCGGCATGGGCGGCGATACGGCCATTCCGCTTGGGGTTTTAGTGGCCAAGGAGCTAACCCATCGTGGCACCTTCCGGTTCTACAATGAGTTCCAGCAAGCGGTGACTGCCATCTCAACGCGCAGCATCGATGTACGCCCTATGATCACGGCGCAAATGCCGTTGGACAAAGCTGTTGAAGCCTTTGAATTGGCGGGGGATCGCACCCAAGCCGTCAAAGTGCATTTGATGTTCAACACGGATTCTGCGACGTAACTTTTAGCTGTTTTAACGACGTTTATACAAAACGGGGGCTCCAAAAGTGCCCCCGTTTCAATGTGTTACAATACTTGGGGTCAAAGAGTAACAGGTTTGCCTGTCTTGAACGATTCCGTGGCTGCATCTGCCAAAAGCTGTGCTTTCAAACCATCTGTGATGCTCGGCGTCACTGGCGTGCCGCGGGTCACAGCATCGACAAAAGACTGCATCTCAGACAGATAGGCGGTCTCGTAACGCTCTAGAAAAAAGTTAAGCGTGGGCGCACGGCGAAAGCCCGCTTCCGTTGCAACTTCTACAGTGTTTTCAAGCAGATTTTCCGCACGCAACATGCCTTTAGAACCATGAACTTCAAGGCGTTGATCATAGCCATAGCTGGCACGGCGCGAGTTGGATATTTGACAGATTTTGCCGCTTGCCGTGGTTAAAGTCACCGCAGCTGTGTCGACATCGCCTGCCGCACCAATCGCAGGGTCCACCAAGGCAGAACCGACAGCAAAGATTTGCACAGGTTCTTCCCCAAGTAAAAAACGCGCCATATCGAAATCATGGATCATCATGTCGCGAAAGATACCGCCAGAGCTTTCAATATAACTGATGGGCGGAGCTGCGGGGTCGCGCGATAGGATCGTCACGATCTCAACATCACCAACCTCGCCAGCCGTGATGCGCGCTTGGACGTTGGCAAAGTTTGGATCAAACCGACGATTGAACGCGGTCATGAAGGCGACATCGTTGCTCTCAACAACTTTGACACAATCGCGAATGCGGTCCGCGGACATATCAATCGGCTTTTCGCAAAAGATTGCTTTGCCCGCCTTTGCTGCCGCGTGAATCAAATCGTAATGCGTGTCCGTTGGCGTGCAGATGATGATCGCGTCGACGTCGTCGCTGGCGATGATAGCGTCAACGTCGCGCACATCCGCGCCCGTGGTTGCCGCCAGTGCCGCAGCCGAGGCAGGAAAGGCATCGGCAACGGCCACGATTGTTGCGTCAGGCATGCGCATCAGGGATCGTGCATGCACTTGCCCGATACGGCCGCAGCCCAAAATTCCAATGTTGAGCATTGCGTTATCCTTTGTTGGCAGGACCAAAGGCCCGCAGAACGTTGCGTGTGGCCTCGACCAATGGATCGTGGGTTTCTTTCAAAATGGTGACGCGGTCAAAGCGTGACGGATCGGCATTCACGGCTGCGCGCAAGGCTGCACCAAAGGCCATCCGCAACTCGGTGCCGATGTTGAATTTGCAAATTTTCGAAGTGGTTGCAAGCTCGGTGCGCTGTGCCACAGGCACGCCAGATCCGCCATGGATCACAAGCGGAACACTTGTCACCGCCTCAATCGCGCGAATGCGCTGCATGTCTAAACCACCCTCTTTGTCTTGTTGCAAATGCACGTTGCCGACAGAAATCGCCATTGCATCGACGCCTGACTCAGCCGCGAACTTGGCCGCTTCTTCAGGATCAGTGCCTGCGGAGTTCTCGCCATCGGCGTAACCAACAAAGCCAATCTCGCCTTCGCAAGAAATGCCAGCCTTATGCGCCATTTCAGCGATCTGAGCGGTTTCATCGATGTTTTGGTTCAAAGGCTTACGCGACCCATCATACATCAAGGACGTGAAGCCTGAATCCAGAGCCTCTTGGCATTCCTCAAAAGTATAGCCGTGATCAAGGTGTGCGACGACAGGCACGCTTGCATTTTCAGCCAGATGACGAAACATTTTGCCCAAGATCGGCAAAGGCGTATGGGCGCGACAGGATGGGCCAGCCTGTAAAATCACAGGACAGCCCTCTGCCTCTGCTGCGGCCACATAGGCGCGCATATCTTCCCAACCAAGCGTGACCAAACCAGCCACTGCATAGTTTCCTGTGAGAGCAGGCTGAAGGGCCTGTGCGAGTGTGACCAGCGTCATTTAAATTTCGCCACCATGTCTTTGATCCCAGGGATCGTTTCAATTTGGTATGCATGTGTCGGCTGAAAGAACTGCACCAAGCTGCGCTGCGACAAGCCGCCCAAAATGGTGAAATAGTACATCTCGTAACCCGGCATCGCGACGCAAGGGTGGTAACCACTGCGCAGCAAAATCGTAGACCTGTCCATCAGCTGGTAAGCATCGCCCGGCTTGCCTTCTTCGTGCTGAATGATCTGCACGCCTGAACCGTGGTTTGGACGGAAGCGGAAGTTGTAGGTCTCGTCGTGACGTGTCTCGATGATGTTGCCATCGGCGTCTTTGCGGTCCGTGTCATGCTTATGCGCAGGGAAACCGGACCAGCCGCCTTCGCCAACCGTGAACAGCTCAGACACCAGCAAACGGCCGACTTTGTCGTGATGCGCTTGACCCAAGATGTGTTTGATCTTGCGGTGGGTTTTGGTGTCGTCTGAGCCGTATTGCACTTTGTCCAATTGGGCCACGCGCACATCAAAAGGCTCAAGCACTTTATCGAAGCGCGCGCCTGCGATGAATGTCTCGGTGTCGGTGGTTGCCACGAAAGTCACTTTGGCTCCCACTGGCACGTAAACGCCCTCTGGTTCGCCGTCCCAAACATCCAATGTACGGTTGCCGATGGCCTTGTATTCAACGCCTTCAACACTCACGTCGATGGTGCCAGTGGCAGGCACGATGCAGGTTTCGTATCCCGGCACCTGATATTCAAAGGCTTCGCCTGCTTTAAGCTTGACGATATTCAGATAGTTGAGCGGGACTGTGGCGTCATTCGCGTCAACAATGGGAATGTTCTTATTGTCGTGTGGGGCAATATGCATTTGAATTCCTTAGGTAACATGGGTTGGGCCAGAGTGGTTGGCCAGAAAGTTTTCGAGATCTGCGGGGAAAGGCATCGCAGGGGCGCAACCGGGTTTTGCCACTACGATTGCCGCACAGGCAGAGCCTCGCAGCACGGCGTCTTTGAGCGGATAGCCATCGGCGATAGAGGCCAAAAGCCCCGCCATAAAACTGTCGCCAGCGCCCGTGGGTTTGAGAGCTGTGACAGGAAAAATACCTGTGCGAATTTCCGCGCCATCGGCAAAAGTGACTGCGCCATGTTCGCCCATTTTGTAGACAACAATGGTCGCAGTTGAGGCCGCAAGGGCGCGGGCCTTGTCCATGCCTTTGTCGATGCCGCCCGCCATAAAGCCGAACTCTTCGTCGTTGCCAATGATGACATCTGAGAGCGCGCCAGCTTTTGACAGAACCTCTTCCGCGACCTGTGCAGAGGGCCAGCTGTAAGGGCGGTAATCGACATCAAAAATGATTGGGATGCCTGCTTCGCGTGCCAATTCAAAGGCACGAAAAGTGGCCGAACGGGATGGTTCAGCCGCAAAAACAGTGCCAGCTGTGACCAAAGCGCCGTAAGAGGCGTAATCTACGGCTTCGACATCTTCGATGGTCATTTCAAAATCAGCGGCTGAATTGCGGTAGATCACTGATTGGTGGTCTTCGATGCGGCTTTCATAGAGCGCTAAAGAGTTGCGAAACTCGCCGCCAATAGGCTTCACATGCGCGCGCCCAACGCCGTAGTGGTCCAGTTTATTGGTGCAAAACCGCCCCACCGCGTCGTCTGAGACGCGCGTGACAAGAGAGGCCTTGCCGCCAAGTTTCACAACGCCCGCCGCGATATTGGCGGATGATCCGCCCATATCTGCGGTGAATTGATCCGCAGTTTCGGTCGCGCCATCAGGGCCCGTGAACAGGTCCATACCCACGCGACCGACGACGACGAAGTTGTTCTTTTTGATGCCTGCAAGAACGTCCATTACACACCCTTTCGTTGTTTGGCGCGTGAGGCTTCGGTCTCGAAATGCTTTTCGGCGACCTTTTTATGCGTGGTGATGTGCGGCGTGCCCACTTCCCACCATGTGTGGCCTTCCGTGGTCCAGCCCTCATAGGCGTCGACTTTCATGACGATGACGCTCGTCTTGTCTGACGCTTGTGCGCGTTTAAAGGCTTCGCCAAATTCATGCGGGTTTGCCACGGTTTCGGCATTGGCGCCCATGGATTTCGCGTGGGCTTCAAAATCGACCGCGAAGGGCGCTTTGATTGTTGGGCAATCTTCCAACAGGTTGTTGAAGCTCTCGTTGCCTGTGTTGTTTTGCAGCTTATTGATGACGGCAAAGCCACCATTATCGAGCACACAGATGATCAGTTTGTGACCAGACAACACAGACGAATACACATCCGAGTTCATCAACATATAAGACCCATCGCCAGTGAACACGATGGTGTCGCGGTCTGGTTCGCGTTCATGTTGCGCGATACGTGCGCCCCAACCGCCTGCGATCTCGTAACCCATGCAAGAGAAGCCAAATTCCACATCCACAGTCCCGATGTCTTTGGTTTGCCAATGTGCTGTGACTTCTGCGGGCAGGCCGCCAGCGGCCGCAACAACACGGTCACGTGGATCGCATAGATCGTTAACTACGCGAATGGTTTGAGCATAGGAATTCGGCCCATTTCCGACGGTTGTGACCTTGTCTGTATAAGCGACCCATTTGACACGCTCTTCTTTTGCAAAGGCGGTCCACGTGGATGGTGATACATAGTCACCAAGAGCTGACGACAGTGCGGGCAGGCTGAGTTTCGCGTCCCCTACAACAGGTACAGACATGTGTTTCATCGCATCGTGGCGCCCAACATTGACGCCGATTATTTTGGCATTTTGCGCAAAAGCCGTCCAAGACCCCGTGGTGAAATCTTGCAAACGGGTGCCGACCGCGACGATCACGTCCGCTTTTTCAGCGATGGAATTGGCGCTGTTCGATCCCGTTACACCCACTGGCCCGATGTTAAGCGCATGGTCTTGTACCAAATTGGCGCGACCTGCGATGGTTTCCACCACGGGGATGTTATGCGTTTCGGCAAAAGCAGTGAGTTCCGCCACAGCGCCAGAATACTGCACACCGCCGCCAGCAATAATCATCGGGCGTTCCGCTTTGGACAGCACAGCAATTGCATCCGCAACATCTGCCACGTCAGGGGCTTGCCTGCGCATACGGTGCACGCGCTTCTCGAAAAAGCTTTCGGGGTAATCATAAGTCCAACCTTGGACGTCTTGTGGCAAACCAATAAAGGCAGGTCCACAATCCGTTGGGTCCATCATCGTTGCCAGTGCTGCTGGCAAAGATTGCAAGATCTGTGCCGGATGTGTGATTCGATCCCAGAATCGTGTGACGGCTTTGAACGCGTCATTCACGCCTATAGTGGGATTGTTGAAGTGCTCAAGCTGTTGCAAAACAGGGTCGGGCAGGCGGGTGATGAAGGCGTCCCCACACAGCAACAATATCGGCAAACGGTTGGCGTGGGCCAATCCCGCTGAGGTCAAAAGATTCGTTGTGCCGGGGCCAGCACTTGCGGTGCAAAGCATAAATCGCTGACGCAACCATTGCTTGGCATAGGCTGCGGCTGCAAAGCCCATGCCTTGTTCGTTTTGGCCGCGATACAGGGGCAGAGTGTCGCGCACATCATAGAGCGCTTCGCCCAAACAGGTCACATTGCCATGGCCAAAAATGCCAAAGCCGCCGCCGCACACGCGCATCTCTTGACCGTCAATTTCGATGAATTGATTGTCGAGATATTTGATGATCGCCTGCGCTGTTGTCAGGTGTATTGTTTTGTTTGTCATGTGCTTAATTGTTCCTCACGCTTATCGATTTTGCGATTGTTGCTTGCGCGCTTTCGAATCCGAAGATACTAATTTTGCAACCGGTTGCAAATAGAATTTGAAAAGAAAGACTCAGCGGCATGACAGAAATAGGAATTGGGATCATTGGTGGCGGCTATATGGGCAAAGCGCATGCGGTCGCGATGTCTGCTGTTGGTGCCGTGTTCAACACGGCGCTGCGGCCCCGTTTAGAGATGATCTGCGCCAGCTCTCCTGCAAGTGCGCAGGGCTATCTTAAGGCTTATGGTTTTGAGCGCGCGACAGACGACTGGCGAGTGCTGGTCAATGATCCGCGGGTCGAGGCCGTGGTGATTGCCTCGCCGCAAGAAACCCACCGCGAGATCGCATTGGCCGCCTTTGCGTTGAACAAGCCTGTGTTTTGCGAAAAGCCGCTTGGCGCGTCATTGCACGACAGCCAAATCATGACCGAGGCCTCCCGTGGCCAGATCAGCATGACTGGGTTTAATTATATTCGCACCCCTGCAAGCCAGTTTGCCCGCAAGCTGATTGCCGAGGGCGCTATCGGTGATATCACGTGGTTTCGCGGGGAACATACAGAAGACTTTATGGCCGATCCCGAAAGCCCTGCGACATGGCGGACAATGGGCGATGCCAACGGCACCATGGGCGATTTGGCCCCACATATGATCAATGGTGCGATGGCCTTGATCGGCCCGATTGCCAAGTTGATTGCCGAGGTTGAGACCGTGCACACCACGCGTCCGGGCGGCACTGTGGACAACGATGATCATGGTCAAATGATGTGTCGTTTTGAAAATGGTGCGATGGGACAAATGTATTTTAGCCGTATCAGTCATGGTCGTAAAATGGGCTATGCCTATGAAATCACGGGCACCAAAGGTGCTATAAAATTCGACCAAGAAGACCAAAATGCGCTGTGGCTTTACAACGCAGACGAGCCTGAGGCGACACGTGGATTTCGCAAAATCCTGATCGGGCCTGCGCACCCAGATTATGAAAACTTCTGCCAAGGTCCAGGCCACGGCACCGGATACCAAGACCAAATTATCATTGAAGCACGCGATTTTTTACGTGCGATCGAAACCCAAACACCCGTTTGGCCCACATTCCAAGATGGGTTGGACGTTACTCAAGTTGTCGCAGCAGCATTGGCATCTTCTCGCGCAAAAGCGTGGGTTGATGTGACCGCTGTCTAACGTTTTCGAAAGGCTCTTACATGACTATTAAAATCGGCAACGCCCCCTGTTCTTGGGGGATCGAATTCCCTAGCGATCCAGCTTACCCGACATGGCAATCCGTGTTGGATCAATGCGCAGGTGCTGGCTACAAAGGCATCGAACTCGGCCCTATCGGCTATATGCCTGAAGACCCAAAAGTGCTGGCTCCAGCTTTGGCTGAGCACGATTTGGAAATCATTGGCGGTGTGGTGTTCCAAGCGTTTCACGACCCAAACAATTGGGACACTTTGTTGGACGCGGCGACGCGTACCTGCAAAGCGCTTGTCGCTCACGGTGCGCAGAATTTGGTGCTGATCGATAGCATCTCTGCGCGTCGTGCACCGACTGCTGGACGTGCCTCCGAGGCCGAGCAAATGGACAAGGCTGAATGGACCGCCTTCCGTGATCGCATCGCCACTATCGCGAAAATGGGCGCCGAAGATTACGGTTTGACTGTTGGTATTCACGCGCATGCTGCGGGCTTCATGGACTTCGAGCCAGAGCTGGAACGCCTGCTCAGTGAGGTCGACAAAAAGATCCTGAAGATCTGTTTCGACACCGGCCACCACTCTTATGCTGGCTTCGATCCGGTGGCCTTTATGGACCGCTATATTGACCGCATTTCTTACATGCACTTCAAGGATATCGATCCTAAGGTCAAAGCGGATGTTGTTGAAAAACGCACCGATTTTTACACCGCTTGCGGGCAGGGCATTTTTTGTAATCTCGGCCAAGGCGATGTCGACTTTCCAGCTGTGCGGCAGCGTCTTTTGGACGCTGGTTTTGAGGGCTGGTGTACTGTTGAACAAGACTGTGATCCGTCCATGCCTGGCACGCCGCTTGAAGATGCGCGCGCCAATCGTGAATATTTGCAATCCATTGGATTCTAAGGAGACTTACCTATGGCAAAGTTAAAATGGGGTATGATTGGCGGCGGCGAAGGTAGCCAAATTGGTCCCGCGCACCGCTTGGGCGCATTGGCTGACGGGCGGTTTGAGTTCACCGCTGGCGCGCTGGATCATCGGGCCGATGCTGGTCGTGAATATGCGCAGCGCTTGGGCATTGGCCAAGACCGCGCTTATGGCGATTGGACAGAGATGCTTGCGGGCGAAAAAGATCGCGTGGATCGTGTTGATCTGGTGACGGTTGCGACACCAAATGCGACGCATTTCGAGATCACCAAATCCTTCTTGGAAGCGGGCTTTAACGTGCTGTGCGAAAAGCCGATGACGATGACTGTGGAAGAAGGCGAAGCCATCGTTGGTATCGCTGACAAAACAGGTAAAATCTGTGCGGTGAACTATTGTTATTCCGCTTATCCCATGGTGCGCCAAGCGCGTGCAATGGTTCAGTCGGGAGAGCTTGGTAAGCCGCGTTTGGTTGTGACAAACTTCTCGCACGGTCACCACGGTGATGCGACAGATGCTGACAATCCTCGGGTGCGTTGGCGCTATGATCCCGCCATGGCGGGTGTCTCAGGTCAGTTTGCGGATTGCGGTATTCACGCGCTGCACATGGCGAGTTTCATCTGTAACGATGAGGTGGAAACACTGTCTGCAGACTTTGCCTCGACGATCTCTAGCCGTGAGCTGGAAGACGACGCGATGGTCAATTTCCGCATGTCGGGCGGCACTGTTGGGCGTCTTTGGACCTCATCTGTGGCCATCGGTCGTCAGCATGGTTTCGACATTCAAGTGTTTGGCGAAACAGGCGGTCTGCGTTGGGCGTCTGAGCAACCAAACCAGTTGATCTACACCCCCGTTGGCGGGCGCACACAGATCATTGAAAAAGGCGAAGCGGGCCTGTCAGAAGATGCGCAGCGTTTGTCGCGTGTGTCCATTGCGCACCCCGAGGGCTTTCCTTTGGCAGTGGCCAATATCTACTGCGATTTGGCGGATGCTATTGCTGGTGAAGTCCGTGATGGCTTGCCAAATGCATCAGACGGTGTGCGGTCTATGGCGGCTGTTCACACGGCTGTGGCGTCGGCCAAAGAGGGCGGTGTTTGGATGGATGCGCGCCCTTCTATCTTCAGGTAAAAATTTAGGAACGGGGCCGCAACGTGCCCCGTTCCACCACACGACACGGAAACAACCGCGCCTCAGGATAGCGATCTGGCTCGTCCAGCATGGCGACCATCAATTCGATGGACGAGCTGATGATTTGGCGAATGGGCTGATGGATCGTTGTCAGGTTAATATTTTCCCACCCAGACATTTCCATATCGTTCAAGCCGATGATGCCGATATCTTCGGGCACACGAAGCCCCATGTCTTTGACTGCGCTGAGCGCGCCAATAGACAACACATCATCCGCGCAAAAATATGCTTCAGCTGGGTTTTCTTTCAACAGGCGTAGCATTTCAGTGCGACCCGCCTCGAAAGAATAGGCAGCTGCGTAGCTGTGAGACTGCTTGATGTTAGGATGGTGAGACAGTTCACGTTCAAAGCCTTCAAGGCGATCTTGTGCTGACGTCGCAGACTGTGGGCCGCCAAGATAAGCGACTTTTTTATAGCCGCGTTCCACAAGTTCAAGTGCCGCCATGCGGCCAGCGACGACGTTGTCGATTCCTACGGCATGAACATCAGGACTGCTGGAATAACGGCCAAAGGTGTGCACGACAGGCAGTTTTTGATCGCGAAAAGCCTTGGAAAACACCGGCGGAAGAGTAGATGAGGCGACGATTGCACCGTCTACTGAATATTGCTGTAGCATGCGCAGGGAGTTTTCGGGATCAACCTCGTCACTCAAATTGACCAAAAGCGGCCGCAATCCGCGATCTTGCAGGCCGCGCGTGAACAGATCGAATACTTGCAAAAAGATCGGATTGTGAAAGTTGTTGCTGACCAATCCGATAAGTTTGGTGCGGCGCGTCGTGAGGCTGCGTGCCAAAAAGTTCGGGCTGTAGCCAAGCTCTGCGGCGGCTTTCTCGACTTTGCGGCGCATCTTGAGAGAAACGGACGCGCCATCTGTAAAGGTGCGCGAGACAGCTGACGTCGAAACCCCCGCGCGGTTCGCGACATCTTTGAGTGTAGCAGTCATCACTTCATCCTCCTTGGCACGCAATGTTATGCCCGTATCTCTTTGAAAAGTCAGTAGAGGTGAGGGTAGGGATATAAAATATTTTTTGCAACCGGTTGCAAAAAAAACGAATCCGTGTTTTGTTCCATCTTGAGAAGGGCGCCGCCCGCTCGATTGCTGATTAAAATCGCGTTCTTGGGAGGAACAACATGAAATCTATTTTTACCAAACTTATGCTGACCGCAGCTGTCATCGCATCGCCAGTTTTGGCAACTGCAGACGATCACGGTGACGACCTGACATATGTACTTGTCAGCCACGCCCCTGATTCAGACAGCTGGTGGAACACAATCAAAAACGGCTTGGCGCTTGCTGGTGAGCAAATGGGCGTTAACGTTGAGTACCGCAATCCACCAACAGGTGACCTTGCAGACATGGCGCGCATCATCGAGCAAGCCGCAGCGTCGAACCCTGACGGTATCATCACAACACTCGCCGATTACGACGTTCTTAAGGGCCCCATCATGGCGGCTGTTGATCAAGGTATCGACGTGATCATTATGAACTCAGGCTCCCCTGCTCAAGCCCGCGAAGTTGGCGCTTTGATGTACGTTGGTCAACCTGAATACGATGCAGGCTTTGCCGCTGGTCAGCGCGCAGCCGGCGACGGCGTGGGATCATTCTTGTGTGTGAATCACTATATCAGCTCACCATCCTCCACTGAGCGTTGCCAAGGTTTCGCAGACGGTCTTGGTATCGATCTTGCCAACCAAATGATTGATTCCGGTCAAGATCCATCCGAGATCAAAAACCGTGTTCAAGCTTACCTTTCAGCCAACCCTGAGACAGACGCAGTTTTGACACTCGGTCCGACCTCTGCTGATCCAACCATGCTTGCTTTGGAAGAAATCGGCCTGTCTGGCGATATCTACTTTGGCACATTCGACCTTGGCGAAGAAATCGTGAACGGTTTGAAATCCGGTGTGATCAACTGGGGTATCGACCAACAGCCATTCTTGCAGGCTTACCTGCCAGTTGTTGTGTTGACCAACTATGATCGCTACGGCGTTTTGCCCGGCAACAACATCAACTCTGGTCCAGGCTTTGTGACCAAAGATGGTCTTGAGCTGGTCGAAAAATACGCAGGTGAATTCCGCTAGAACGAGCGATACTTAGGGCGGGTCTTTAATTTTGGGCCCGCCCTCTTTTTGACCAAAATTTGGGAGGGGGCGCATATGTCAGACGCATCCAATAACGACGAACGCATCAAGGAAATGTCCAGTCTACGGCAGTCTTTGATCCGTCCTGAACTCGGCGGCATCGTGGGTTCGATTGCCGTATTTACGTTCTTTTTGCTGTTTGCATTCGACAGTGGTATGTTCAACTCTCAGGGTGTGCTGAACTGGTCCACAGTATCTGCGCAGTTTATGATCATCGCGGTCGGCGCCTGTTTGTTGATGATCGCAGGTGAGTTCGATTTGTCTGTTGGGTCCATGATCGGGTTTGCCGGTATGATGATCGCAATCTTCGGCGTCGTCCTTGCTTGGCCGATGTGGATTGCGATTTTAGTGACCTTTGCAATCTGTATCGCATTTGGGGCTTTGAACGGCTACATCGTTGTGCGCACGGGGCTTCCGAGCTTTATCGTGACGCTGGCGACTTTGTTCATTTTACGCGGGTTTACAATTTTTATTCCGCAAACACTTGAAAGCAAAACCATCATCGGCGGCATTCGCGAAGCGGCGGAAGGCGATTGGCTTGCGTCCTTGTTTGGTGCCAAAGTTGGCGGGCCGATCTTTACATGGCTTGGCGAGGCGGGGCTGATTTCGACATTCACACGCGGCACGCGTGCAGGGGAACCTGTGGTGGATGGTATTCCAATGCTGATCGTATGGGCCATTGGCTTGGTCATCGTCGGTCATATCGTTTTGACGCGTACCCGTTTTGGCAACTGGATTTTTGCAGCAGGCGGCGACGCGCAAGCGGCACGTTACGCGGGTGTGCCAGTGGACCGTGTTAAGATCACTATGTTCATGTTTACAGCCTTTTGTGCCACAGTGTTTGCTGTGTGTCAGGTGATGGAATTTGGCTCCGCTGGTGCGGATCGCGGTATCTTGAAAGAGTTCGAGGCCATCATCGCAGTTGTGATCGGCGGCGCGCTTTTGACCGGTGGTTACGGATCAGTGATCGGGGCGGCCTTGGGCGCTTTGATCTTTGGTGTGGTGCAGCAAGGCCTGTTTTTCGCAGGTGTTGAAAGCTCACTGTTCCGCGTGTTTCTTGGGGTGATTTTGCTCTTAGCTGTTATCCTGAACACATACATTCGACGCATGATTACGGGAGAACGCTAATGGAACCTATCATCCGTATGAGCAATATCGAAAAACACTTTGGCTCAGTGATTGCGCTGGCTGGTGTGACTGTCGATTTCTTCCCTGGCGAATGTCACTGCCTTTTGGGTGACAACGGTGCGGGTAAATCCACGTTTATCAAGACGATGGCGGGCGTGCACAAACCAACCAAAGGCGACATCACGTTTGAAGGTCAGCCAATGCAATTTGAAGATCCACGCGACAGTATCGCCGCAGGGATTGCCACAGTGTACCAAGATCTTGCGATGATCCCGTTGATGTCTGTGAGCCGTAATTTCTTTATGGGCAACGAGCCTATTAAAAAGATTATGGGGATGCCGTTCTTTGATCATGAGCACGCCAATGAGGTGACCATGACTGAGATGAAGAAAATGGGCATCAATTTGCGCGGGCCGGATCAGGCTGTGGGCACTCTGTCTGGCGGTGAACGCCAAACGGTTGCCATCACGCGGGCTGTGCATTTCGGGGCGAAGGTTCTGATTTTGGATGAACCCACGTCGGCTTTGGGTGTGCGTCAGACAGCCAATGTTTTGGCCACCATTGACCGCGTGCGCAAGCAGGGTATTTCGGTTGTTTTCATCACGCACAACGTACGTCACGCGATGGCTGTTGGGGACCGGTTCACTGTTTTGAATCGCGGAAAAACCTACGGTACGGCGCTTGCGGGCGAAGTGACACCAGAAGGGTTGCAAGACATGATGGCCGGTGGTCAGGAACTTGCAACGCTTGAAGGGTCTCTCGGCGGCACGGTTTAAATCGTCGCACTTACGGGATTTAGAAAATAGCACAGCGAGCATGATGTTCGCTGTGTTTTTTGTGTGAGGGTGGACTTGCGTTTAGATCGGCGCACCATTGCCTAACGTGAGTAGGCTTCAAACAAATACGGACCACTTGTTGTGTTGTCGATCATCTCAAGTACATGTTCTGGAATATGATGGCTGTCACGGTCGAACAACCCGCAATGGCGCAAGGCTGCCATGGAATGCATCGAATGGGGCGGGCGTTCGAACACAACACGTACTGCACAAGGCATATGGTTACTGTCAGCTGACACCCCAAGTTTGATTCCATGCAGTCGAGTCCAGCGCATGGAATAATCGGGGTATAGCACTGTTTGTGTGAGCTCGACTTCGGCACCGTACTCATGATCCGACATGAAAATCCGATCCCCCGTCATCAAGGCAGCACCTTGATAGCGAAAATGGTGGCGACAGGGTTTGTCGTGTGGGCCCATGCGCTCTAGGCGTTTGTAAAACATATAATGGTCGCGGGCTTCAAAGGTGATCAGGTTTCGGATCACTTTGCCCGGCTGCGACATTGAATGGTAATATTCCCAGAACGTGCCCGCCATGTTTTGAATACGCGGTTCGTTACTGGCCATAAGTTTATCGATGTACTGGCGTAACATGCGCCCCGTGCTGTCGTCATTATCGAGGCCGCGCAATTGGATCAGTTCGGCGAAGTCCTTGGGCGGTGACATCAACTCATGAATCTCGACGCCAAAATAGTCACATATTTTGCGCATCAGCCCTGTTCTTGGGGTCGACGTGCCCGCAAGATATCGATTGAGTTGACTGCGATTGATGCCTAGATCGCGACTGACCTGAGAGATCGACGTCTTGAACGAACATAACAGTCGCAGGTTTTCCGATATTTCAGACATCTTGTTCTTTTTCTCGCGGTAAATGCATCAATTTGCACCAGTTTGCGCGCAATGAGCCAATTGTCAATAAGGGGCGTACCGCGCATGATTGAGCTAAGGAGACATCTATGACACGCAGACCATATACGATCGGGATCATCGCAGGATCTGGCCCTGAGGCTGGCGTCGACTTGTGGTCCAAAGTTTTGGTAGCAAATCAAAAAATCATGGGCGACGCATTTCATGGCGATCTTGATGCGCCGCGCGTGGTGATCGTATCTGAGCCGCAATTGGGCCTATCAATGGCGCTGCGTGCCAATGAAAATGAAACTTGGGAGGCCCTAGAGCGCACGGTGCGCCAGATTGCACCGCAAGTGGATGTATTTGCGATTGCTTGCAACACGCTCAATTGGTTCGCCCCGCGGATCGACGCTTTGCTGCCCTTGATAGAAGGTGCAGGTGAATTTTTGTCATTTCAGTCGGTTCTTAAAGACGTGCTGATGCGTGCGGATCAGACCCAAGTTGGTCTCTTGGCTGCAGGTCCCGTTGCGGCACTTGACGACTATTCCGTTTACACGGCACTCACTTCTGGCATAGATTTTGAAACACCTAAACAGGCCAAGCCATTGCATTTTTTGATTGAAGATGTGAAACGGTTTGGTCAGAACCACGGCGGATTGGCGCAGCGTTTTGAGGTTATCGCCCAAGACTTAACGTCATCGCTTGTTGTTTTAGCCTGTACAGAGTTGCCCTTGATTGCCGCAGATGTTGCTGGCAAGACATTTATAGACGTGACGGAATGTGTGGCACAAACGCTGGCGGCCCGCGCGACCCGCGCACGAAAGAATGATCTATGAAGCTGCTTTTTATCCACACAGGGGGCACCATCGGGATGGTGCCCAGCGATGAGGGTTTGACCCCGCAAGAGGGTCTTGTCGAAGCGGCCATCGCGGCGCTCTTGCCCGCAGAGGTCGAGTTGCATCAACATATTTTCGCGCCTTTGGTGGACAGTGCTAATCTTGGGCCAGATCATTGGAATGAAATGCTAGATGTCATCGATGCACATCCTGACTGTCCCGTATTGGTGATCCAGGGCACTGACACAATGGCGTTCACCGGTGCTGCCCTGTCGCAGGCGCTGGAAGGCTTGAACCGGCGTGTGGTGCTTTGTGCCTCTATGGTGCCGCTTGGGGCTGGCGGCGATGCCGAAGGTAATCTGAGCTCTGCCATCGATGCCTTATTAAATGATGCCACTGTTGGCGTATTTTTGGCCTTTAACAACATGTTGATGCCTGCGCGTGCAGTGGTCAAACATCACAGCTTTGCCCGCGATTCTTTTCGCGCCATCCCGCAAAATCCGGTGACGTCGCCCAAGCGCCGTCGTTTTGGTTCCAAGAGATTGGCGATTGTGACCTTGGCAGTAGGGTTACCCGCAGCCGCGCTTGCAGCGATGTTGGCGGAACTGGATGGAGCCGTGTTGCGGGTCTTTGGTACGGGGACGATCATGAATGACGCTGGCGTCATCGCGGCGCTGTCACAAGCCACCACGCGCGGTGTGCAAATTCGCGCTGTCAGTCAGTGTGAGGTCGGATCGCTTGAGCCCGGCACTTATGCTGCGGGTGCGCCCTTGTGGGGTACTGGTGTGCAAAACGGTGGGCGCGAGACGCCAGAGGCCGCTTTGATCCATCTTTGGCTCAACTGAGCCTCAGGGCTATCGTCTTTGATGTGCGGCAGTTCCAAATACGTTTCACAGTAAAAAGGGTCGCCCGAAGGCGACCCAATGTATCTTAGTTGTTTGAGTAACGTGATGTCTTAGTCGTCTTTCCAACGCGCTGTGTTCCAAGCCTCACGGTCCAAGTTCAAGTCTTGGAAGTCGTCAGGGTTAAACACAGGCCGCTTGATGCCCGCGCTGAGCTGTTTGCGGAAATCGTCTACGACACGCATCGCGGTCGGGAAGAGCATCATCAAGGCCACAAGGTTGACCACAGCCAAAATGCCCATCATCGGATCTGAGAAGAAGAACACAGATGTCGCATCAGGTGCCACGGCCCCCAACAACACGATGCCCAAAATCGCAACACGCAAACCGATGATCGCTTGTTTGGATTTCGTGATCGCCGCCATGGCGTTTTCGCCAAGGTATGTGTTGTAGATGATCGACGAGAAGGCAAAGAGCAAAATACCGACAGTCAACGCGTATTTGGACCAATCGCCAAAGTGGCTTGCCAAGGATTGCTGTGTCAAAACAACGCCATCAATGCCCACTGCGCCGGGTACATAGACATCCCCCAAAAGGATGACAAACGCCGTACAAGAACAGATGATAATGGTGTCGATGAACACTGAGAAAGACTGCGTGATGCCTTGGCTTACAGGATGGCGCACAAGGGCCGTGGCTGCGACGTTTGGCGCTGAACCCAGACCTGCCTCGTTTGAGAACAACCCGCGACGCAGACCGTTGGCAATGGCAGCGCCCATGCCGCCTGCAACCGCTTCGTTAAAGCCGAATGCGCTGCTGACGATGTCACTGATGACCCGTGGAATTTCGCCGATGTTCAAGATGATCGCAACAACAGCCAAGCCGATGTAGCCAACAGCCATCACGGGCACAACAACATCAGCCGCTTTGGCGATGCGTTTGATGCCACCGAAGACAACGAAAGCCGTGATCGCGACAAGTGCGATACCTGTGTACAGACGATCGATGCCAAAGGATTCTTGGACGGCACCCGCAACAGTGTTGCCTTGAAACGCGTTAAAGCCAAGACCAAAGGATGCGAGCAAACACACAGCATAGATCACAGCGATCCAGTTGTAGCGTGCTCCGAGGCCACGACGAATGTAATCTGCTGGGCCACCGCGAAACGCGCTTTCGCCGTCAGATTGTTTGTAGACTTGCGCCAAGGTACATTCGATCAAAGATGTCGCCATGCCCGCGAAAGCAATTGCCCACATCCAGAACACCGCACCGGGGCCGCCAAGCGTGATCGCCACAGCGACACCTGCAATGTTGCCACCGCCAACACGACCGCCAACAGACACAAGCAAAGCTGCTCGCGCGGACAAGGCATTCGGGTCTTGGTTTTGGTTGTCCCCAGACAACACGCGGAACATACGTTTGAAAAACTCGATCTGGACGAAGCCAGACATGAGCGTCATGAAAATGCCAAATACGACAAGTATGGGAATAAGGGCCCATCCCCACGTGAGGTCATTAATAACCCCGAAGAATGTTTCTAGGCTTTGCATAGTCCCTCCATTCAGAACCAGTTGTTAGTGTTCGTGACGTTTTTGGGCGTTGTCGCCTCGTTGATCTTGCGCGAACCCTAGGTAAATGGAAAGAAGCTTGCTATTACCTAAGACAGGAACAGCTGGCGCTATTCGATCCTATTTTGGCACTAGATAGCACCAATTCGGGTGCAATAGGTGTGGTCGCGCTACCCCGTGTGGATCGAGCAAGACCTGACTTGAGGTGGTTTCAGGCTCAGGATGGACTCCAATCCGCAATTGTCATGGACCAAGTCGGCCAAAGTCACAGCATCTAGCTCTTTGTAAAAGGCCTCCAGCGCGCGATTGATATAATGACGCAACCTACAGCAGTCGGACAGAGGACAAGTGTTGGTGTCCGGTGCAAAGCATTCGGCAAACGGTACGTTGCTTTCAAAAACGCGAAACAACTGGCCGATAGAGATTTCACTCATATCTCGTCCAAGCTTTAAGCCCCCCGCACGTCCACGTTGGGTTGTGACATACCCGTGTAAGTGCAGTTGATGCACAACTTGCGCCAAATGATTGCCTGATGCGTTGCACGCCGCCGCGATGTCCGAGGATCGTACAATTTCGTTTTTGTGGACTGCACAAAACATCAAGACGCGGGCAGCAAGATTTGTTTTTGTTGTCAGACGCATTAACGGCCCGCTTTCGATACTGTGGCTCCTGTGAGCAGGCCCAATGGGCTTTAGCTCAAGATGTCGTAGCGTCCTAAATGGGGCGGGTCTCTGATCTAGATCAGTAAGAGGGCAACAAGGGGGGGCGATTTCTATCTGTCAACATCTGCAATAGACAAGGCGCGCGCAGCCTCCTATGCAAATGCTCATGAATTGGGATCAAGACATCGACGCTATCGGCCTTTTGTGCCCCTTGCCTGTGCTTAAAGCGCGCAAGCGCCTGTTGGCGATGAAAACCGGTGAGGTTTTGCGTCTTGTGGCCTCAGACCCTGCTGCTGTGATCGACGTGCCGCATTTTTGTGCCGAGGCTGGTCACTTGCTTTTGGCACAAACCGCCGCAGATGATGCACTTAGCAAACTTAGCCCCAACGGCACGGCCCAATTTTATTTCATCAAGCGCGGTTAAATATCGCGCGCCAACAAGTGTTCAGCCCGTTCCAAATCTTCAGGTGTGTTGATGTTGAAAAATGGATCGAATGTCTTCGTCTCAAAAACAATGACATCTGCATTTTGAGCCTGAGTCCATTGGGTGACTTTACGCGTGCCTGCCAAAAGATCAGCGCGCAGTTGATCGCGGGAATCAGTTGGCCAAATCCCAAACGTTGGATGAAGCCTTAGCCTGCCTGTCTCGTCGCGTGTCCCAGCCAAAGCAATTTTGCCCTCTGTGCGCTCTGAGATGAGCCGTCTGGCAAGATCGTGAGGAAAAAACGGTGTATCAACCGCTGTGGTGATAACGCTCGCATGACCAAGGCCCGCCGCCCAGTCCATCGCCGCTAAAATGCCTGACAGCGGACCCAGATGACCCTCAAGCGGATCAGGGATGACCTGTTTCTTAAACGGGTCAAACCGGGTCAGATTTCCATTGGCGTTCAGCGCGATTGTTGAGCATTGCGCGCCCAAGCGGGCAAGTCCGAGTTCCAACAACGTCTTGCCGCCCAATTGGCATAGCGCTTTGTCGCGCGTCCCCATGCGTGTCCCAAGTCCCCCAGCTAAGATCATTGCGGGTAGGGTGGTCATTGGCGGGCTAAAAGGTTGTAGGTCATCGGTGTGTTCCCTATTCAAGGCACTCAACTTGGCGCGAAGTGATCGCAGGTGCAAGGCGGTTCACGATTCAGTTTCATCACCATAGAAAGCACCTTTGTGCGCTTCGATTAAAAAATGGGCGCAAGGCCAATTTTTTACACATCCAAGACCTGCGCTGACTTTACAACGCAAAGCCTCTGTGGCCCTTGTCATCTTATGGCAAACACTCTTTCCGTTATCATCGTCGAACCTGATCCCGCGCGTGCCCAGCTTATCATTGATAGCCTGTGCGATGCGGGCGAGTACGATTTACATGTCATCGCTGAGTCCACAGGTTTGGCGCGTCATATCAAAGCGCATAATCCAGACATTGTGTTGATCGATGTTGAAAGCCCCTCACGGGACACGCTTGAAGAACTTACACTGGCATCGGGTCCGTTGGATCGTCCTGTGGCTATGTTCGTAGATCGCTCTGATGACGGCTTGTCCACGGCCGCGATCGAGGCGGGCGTCTCTGCCTATGTGGTCGACGGTCTGCAGAGCCAGCGTGTCAAACCCGTCATGGATGCCGCCATCGCACGGTTCCGTATGTTCCAGCGTATGCGTACCGAACTGGCGGAAACCAAACGGTCGTTGGAAGAACGTAAAGTCATTGATCGCGCTAAGGGCATGCTGATGCGGGCCCGTGGTATTGGCGAAGATGAAGCCTATGCTCTTTTGCGCAAAACCGCGATGGACCAAGGCAAACGTGTCGCCGATGTGGCCAACGCGTTGGTGACGGCTGCGGGACTTTTGGCATGACGGGACTTTTGGCATGAAGGGTACGGTTCTATCTGTCGGCTTTATCCCGCTCGTGGATTCTGCGCCTTTGATCGTCGCGCAAGAAATGGGATTTGCTGCCGAAGAAGGTATCGCATTGGATTTACGTCGCGCACCGTCATGGTCATCCTTGCGCGATATGCTCAGTTTTGGCCAAGTTCAGGCGGCACATATGTTGTCGCCCGTTCCTGTCGCAACCGCTTTAGGTTTGGGCGGAGCGCGGGCAAAACTGTCAGCAGTCTCAGTTTTATCCATAAATGGCACGGTCATCGGTGTCTCCAACACTTTGGCGCAGAAAATGCGCGGGCAGGGGCACAGCTTTGATTTTCGCGATGCCTATGCCGCTGGCAATGCCTTGATCGCGGCCGCCGGCGCGCGGTTGCGCATTGGGGTGCCTTTCCCTTTTTCAATGCATGCCGAGCTTTTGTATTACTGGTTGTCCGCTTTGGGCCTTCCTGCGCCGCAAGGCGTGGATATCAAGACCGTCCCCCCGTCCCTGATGGCTGAGGCGATCAAAGCGGGCGAGATCGACGCGTTTTGCGTGGGCGAACCTTGGGGATCTATCGCCGTAGAAAATGGCGTTGGCGAACTGTTGTTGCCTGGCTCTGCGATATGGGCTTTTGCCCCAGAAAAAGTGTTGGCCGTGCGCTCTGATTGGGCCGAGCAAGAAGCGGAGCTTATGGGGAGGCTGATCCGGTGCGTGGGGCGCGCTGGGCAGTGGTTGGCGGCCCCGTCATCACGCCTTTTGCGATCTGAGCTTTTGGCACGCCCCGAGTATCTGAATATGTCCGCTGAAATTTTGGATCGGTCCTTTGACGGACGTTTGGTGATTTCTAACGCAGCAGGCGAGCGCCATGTGAAGCAATTTATGGAATTCAGTTCAGGAGCGGCCTGTTTCCCGTGGCGATCCCAAGCGGAATGGATCGGCGGTCAGCTTGCAGCGCGCTTGGGGCTTGATCGCCCTGCCGCTTTGGCTGCGGCGAGATCAGTGTTTCGATCTGATTTATACCGTGCGGCGCATGCAGGCACATCTACAGATATGCCTGGGGCGTCGAGTAAAGTTGAAGGCGGTGTTCTGACGCCAATGGCGGTGGCGTCAGAATCGGGTCAGATCATTTTGCAGCCTGATCAGTTCTTTGATGGGCGACTTTTTGAGCCAAGTTCGGGCTAAAGCTTAAATAGTAAGCGAAATCGCCAACGGATTTGCTGCAGTTGAAAAAAACATACAGCGATGCATTGCAGAATTTACTCAAGAACTGTCCACTCAAGTTAGTCGAAGGCAATGGCGCCGCGACGCAGAATTATTTTTCCAGTGATGGAATACGAAGAGCAAAGCCGCTCGATACGTTCACCCTCCTCCTCCCGGGTGGTCCGTATCGGCGGCTTTTTTTTGTTTTAGGTCAGCGCGCACAGAAAGCGGGCCTCTAATGGACGACGACAAAGGGACATAGGAATGAAAAAACTACTACTCGGCCTAATCGCCAGCACAGCACTCGCAGCACCCGGTTTTGCCGAAATGCTGGACCTTGAAAAAGACGAACTGACATTTGGTTTTATCAAATTGACAGACATGGCACCGCTCGCCATTGCTTATGAACAAGGCTTTTTTGATGACGAAGGTCTGTTTGTAACGCTTGAAGCTCAAGCGAACTGGAAAGTTCTTTTGGATGGCGTGATCGACGGCACACTTGATGGTGCGCACATGCTAGCTGGTCAGCCTTTGGCCGCGACCATCGGTTACGGCACCGAAGCACATATCATCACACCCTTCTCAATGGATTTGAACGGCAACGCGATCACCTTGTCGAACGAGGTTTGGGAAACGATCAAACCAACGTTGCCAACTGACCCAGACGGCAAAATTTCGCACCCAATCTCTGCATCTGCTTTGAAGCCTGTGCTTGACGATTACGCTGCTAAAGGTAAGCCTTTCAACATGGGCATGGTTTTCCCAGTGTCCACACACAACTACGAGCTGCGCTACTGGTTGGCTGCGGGCGGTATCAACCCTGGTTACTACTCACCTGAGAACGTGTCCGGTCAAATCGGCGCAGAAGTGTTCTTGTCTGTGACACCCCCTCCACAAATGCCAGCGACTTTGGAAGCGGGCACAATCGACGGTTACTGCGTTGGTGAACCTTGGAACCAGCAAGCTGTGTTCAAAGGTATTGGTGTCCCTGTGATCACTGACTACGAGCTTTGGAAAAACAACCCAGAGAAAGTATTCGGCATCACCAACGAATTTGCTGAAATGTACCCGAACACAACCAAAGCTGTGGTCAAGGCTTTGATCCGCGCTGCGATGTGGCTTGATGAAAATGACAACGCCAACCGTCCTGAAGCTGTCGCAATCTTGTCACGCCCTGACTATGTTGGTGCTGATTATGACGTGATCGCGAACTCTATGACTGGTACGTTTGAGTACGAAAAAGGTGATGCGCGCGCTGTGCCTGATTTCAACACCTTCTTCCGTCACAACGCGACTTACCCGTTCTACTCTGACGCTGTTTGGTACCTGACGCAGATGCGCCGCTGGGGTCAAATCGCCGAAGCCAAGCCTGATAGCTGGTACGACGAAATTGCAAAATCTGTTTACAAACCAGAGATCTACCTCGAGGCCGCAAAGCTGTTGGTCGAAGAAGGTCTGGCAGATTCAGCTGATTTCCCTTGGGACTCTGATGGCTACAAAGCACCAACCCCTGCTGAAGACATCATCGATGGTATTGGGTTCAATGGCGCAATGCCGAACGCATACTTGGAGAGCCTGCCGATTGGCCTGAAAGGCGAACAGATCGTCTCAGGTTCAGACATCAAAGGTTAACTTTAAGTGGAGCGTCCCTCGACGCTCCACCTTTTTACGTTTTTAAGGACCGACCCAATGACCGCCATAGACCCACAAGTTTTGGATGCAGATCAAATTGCGAAATCCAAAGAGGCCAAACGCGCCAAACTGTTCACCCGCATCAACAAGGCGGATAAATGGTTTCAGGTGATCGGCCTCAGCTGGATGACACCGATTTTGAAAGCGCTCGCGGGAGACAACCCACGCGCGCAAGGCAAAGAGATTTGGCGCCTTTTGGGCGTGCCTGTCTTGGCGATTATCGGTTTTCTACTGCTTTGGGGTATTATGGCGCCCAAGGTTGTGACCTCTCTTGGTGCGATCCCTGGGCCTGCTGCTGTCTGGGTCGAGGCCAAGAACCTTCATGCTGACGCGATCGCGAAAGCAGAAAAGAAAGAAAGCCACGAAGAGCGCGTTACCAAGCGCAACGATCGCTTTATCGCCAATGGCGAGCCTGAAAAGGTTAAAGACATTCCCTACACTGGGTCACCGTCTTATTACACACAGATTTGGACTTCTATCAAAACTGTATTCTTTGGCTTCTTGATCGGGTCTATCATTGCCATCCCTTTGGGTATTTTTGCAGGCCTGTCGCCCTACGCGAACTCTGCGATCAATCCCTTGGTGCAGCTGTTTAAACCGGTGTCGCCACTGGCGTGGTTGCCAATCGTGACCATGGTTGTATCGGCGGTCTACACCACCAATGATGGCATGTTTTCCAAGTCGTTCTTGGTCTCTGCGATTACGGTGACGCTTTGCTCACTTTGGCCCACTCTGATCAACACTGCTATGGGCGTGGCCACCATCGACAAAGATCTGATTTCAGTATCTAAGGTTCTGAAAATGAACACTTACAGCAAAATCACCAAACTGGTTTTGCCATCAGCTTTGCCTTTGATCTTTACCGGTTTGCGTCTGTCTTTGGGTGTGGGCTGGATGGTTTTGATCGCCGCTGAAATGCTGGCGCAGAACCCCGGTTTGGGCAAGTTCGTTTGGGATGAGTTCCAAAATGGCTCATCACAATCTTTGGCGAAAATCATCGTTGCTGTGCTGACAATCGGCATCATCGGGTTCTTGCTGGACCGTGTGATGTTCGCGCTGCAATCCCTTACAACCTTCTCGAACAACCGGTGATCTCATGAGCATTTTAAAGTTCGAAAACGTCAACAAAGGCTTCGGCAACGGGCTGACACGTCAAGAGGTTCTCAAGGACATTTCCTTGGAAGTGGAAGAGGGTGAATTTCTCGCTATCCTCGGGTTTTCCGGCTCTGGTAAGTCTACGATCATGAACATGGTCGCAGGTCTGGAAAAGCCCGACACAGGCAGTGTGACCTTCAAAGGTAAGCCTATTGAGGGCCCCGGTCCAGAGCGTGGCTTGGTGTTTCAATCCTATTCTTTGATGCCGTGGTTGACGGTCAAAGGGAATGTCTTGCTGGCGGTTCATAGCGTCTTTCCAAAGCTGTCCAAGGCTGAGCAAAGCGACAAGGCAGATCACTACATCAATATGGTGGGGCTCGGACATGCGTCCGCGCGCCGCCCTGCAGAACTGTCTGGCGGGATGCGTCAACGTGTGTCTGTGGCGCGTGCTTTGGCGATGGACCCTGAGATGTTGTTGCTGGACGAGCCACTGTCAGCGCTGGACGCATTGACACGTGCGAATTTGGCCGATGAGATTTTGGACATTTGGGAGCAGGACAAAAAGACCTGTATCTTGATCACCAACGATGTGGATGAAGCTATTTTGTTGGCGGATCGCATCGTGCCGCTCAACCCTGATGGCACGCTTGGCGAGCCTTTCGTGGTCAATATTCCACGCCCACGGGAACGCGGCGCGATGAACAATGATGCGACATTCAAAGCCTTGCGCGTTGCTGTGACGTCCTATTTGATGGACGTTGGCATCACCGCCAAGCACGAAGAATCGCGCACCTTGCCAAACGTGACGGCGATCCATTCCGTGCCGGCTGCCGTAAGCAAAGCGCAAGAGGGCATGATCACAGATCGTTACCTTGATTTCTCGCAAATTCACAAAATCTATCCGACTCCAAAAGGGCCGCTGACGGTTGTGGAAAATTTTGATCTTAAAGTGAATCGTGGCGAATTTATTTCGGTCATCGGCCACTCTGGATGCGGCAAATCCACCGTTTTGACCATGGCTGCGGGTCTGAATGAAATCTCAAAAGGCGTGATCAAACTTGACGGTTACGAGGTGCGTGGTGCGGATCCTGAGCGGGCTGTTGTATTTCAATCGCCGAACCTATTCCCTTGGCTCACAGCCAAAGAAAACGTCGCCATCGGTGTGCATAAAGTCTATCCAAAAGCCAGCCAAGCTGAGCGCCAAGATGTGATCGAATATTATCTTGAACGTGTCGGTCTGGCGGATGCGATGGACAAAGAAGCCTATTCTATGTCCAACGGTATGAAGCAACGTGTTGGCATCGCCCGCGCCTTTGCTTTGTCGCCCAAATTGCTGTTGCTTGATGAACCTTTCGGCATGCTGGACAGTCTTACACGGTGGGAATTGCAAGAGGTGTTGATGGAAGTGTGGGAACGCACCAAAGTCACCGCGATCTGTGTCACGCATGATGTGGATGAAGCGATTTTGCTGTCGGATCGTGTGGTGATGATGACCAACGGACCGCAAGCAACAATCGGTAAAATCACCAACGTCGATTTGCCACGTCCACGTACACGCAAAGCCCTGCTCGAGCACCCTGATTACTATCACTACCGTCAAGAGGTTCTTGATTTCTTGGAAGAATACGAGCACGGCGCCAAACCAAAGCCAAAGGCCGAAGCGCCTATCACAAAATCAGTCGCAGCGGAATAAGCACGCAAAAGCTGAAACGTTTTTGGTGCGCGTTTGAGAATGACTTGGGCGATCATTTGTCGCCCAAACTCAAAGGCAATGGGGCCTCTGCCAAGTGGTGCATTGTCTGACGCGATGAAAGATGTTGTTCACGCACTTGCGTAGGGCACAGTTAAGAAAGCCTGAAGTCACATGTCACAAAAACTTGTCATCATAGGCGCTGGAATGGCACCTGGTCGTTTGCTTGATCATTTGGTCGCGGCAGATCCACAAGCTTATGACGTGACACTGTTCAACGCAGAAAAACGTGGCACTTATAATCGCTTGATGTTGTCGCCTGTTTTGTCTGGCGAAAAAAACTATGCAGACATCGTGACCCATGATGACGCTTGGTACGCAAAACATGGCGTGACTTGCCGATTTGATGAACGCGTGCTTGCGATTGATCCGGTGTCCAAGGTGGTGATCGGGGAAAAGGGCAGGGTTGCTTATGACAAGCTGGTGATCGCGACGGGATCAACCCCGTTTATGATTCCAATGCCGGGGCATGATCTGCCTGGTGTGATCGCGTATCGGGACTTAGAAGATACTGAAACTATGATTGGGCTTTGCAATAAACCCGATGCCCGCGCTGTTGTGATCGGCGGCGGTGTCTTGGGGCTTGAGGCCGCAGCCGGTATGGCTGCGCGCGGCATTGACGTGACCGTTGTGCACAATTCGGGCCATGTTATGAATCGGCAATTGGATGCGCCCGCAGGTGGTTTGCTCAAAGCTGATCTTGAAGCGCGTGGCGTAAAGGTGCTCTGCGGCGCTGCATCGACGCAGATTTTGTCAGGCGCTGACGAGCGTGTGCGCGCGCTACAACTGTCCGATGGGACTGAACTTGCCTGCGATCTTTTGGTGATGGCCGTTGGGATTAGACCCAATGTGTCTGTCGCGAAAGACGCTGGGCTGGATGTGAACAGGGGCGTTGTTGTCGATGACCAAATGCAAACGTCTAACCCGAACATTTTCGGACTGGGCGAATGTGTTGAGCATAACGATGTACTATTTGGTTTGGTGGCTCCGCTTTATGATCAGGCTGAGGTTCTGGCCAAAACGCTTCTTGGTCAACAGGCGCAGTTTGTGCCAAAAGAGCTGTCTACCAAGTTGAAAGTCACCGGTTGCGATCTGTTCTCTGCGGGTGATTTTGCCGATGCTGAGGATCGCGAAAGCATTGTATTCCACGATAAAATACGGCGTGTTTATAAGCGGTTGGTGATCAAGGAAAACATACTCATCGGTGCCGTTCTCTACGGCGATACCGCAGATGGGGCATGGTTCTACAAGCACATCACCGATGGCACAGATATTAAACCGTTGCGTGATCAGCTCATTTTCGGGCCAGCATTTGATGCGGATCACACTCAGCTAGCTCAGTCTGCGATCAGTTCAGACATTGCGCGTCCCGCTTCCATTTTGATGACCCAAGAAAGCCTGCAATGACACTGCCTTGCCAATCCGACGAAACGCGGTCCACCTGTCCTTATTGTGGTGTTGGCTGCGGCGTTTTACTTAAACCCGATCCGCAAGGTGGTCTGATTGTTAGGGGCGATCCTGAACACCCCGCCAATTTTGGACGGTTGTGCTCAAAAGGCTCAGCTTTGGGCGAAACGGTGTCGCATGAGGGCCGTTTGCTGGCACCTCAGGTAGGCGGTGCCGATACCGATTGGGACAGAGCTTTGGATTTGGTGGCTGAAAAGTTCAAACAGACCATTGCGGAACACGGCCCTGACAGCGCGGCGTTCTACGTCTCAGGCCAATTGCTGACCGAAGACTATTACATCGCCAACAAACTGATGAAGGGCTTCATAGGGTCCGCCAATATAGACACCAATTCACGACTGTGCATGGCGTCTACCGTGGCAGGGCACAAACGCGCCTTTGGCACAGATACCGTGCCCGGCACCTACGAAGATCTGGAAACCGCTGATCAAATCGTGCTGGTCGGATCGAATTTGGCGTGGTGCCACCCTGTGTTGTATCAACGCATCGTGGCTGCGCGTGACAAGAACCCTGACCTGAAAATCATCGTGGTCGATCCGCGCCGCACTGCAAGTTGCGATCTGGCTGATTTGCATGTGCCTTTGCGTGTTGGCACCGATGTGGCTTTGTTCAATGGATTGCTGGCGGAAATTGCATCACAGGGTGCCACGGATCAAAGCTATCTGGCCCATGTGAACGGTGCTGTGGCGGCGATTAAAGCCGCGCGCATCGGCGACCCAAATGTGACGGGCCTCGCGCCTGAGACCTTGCAGCGTTTCTATGATATGTGGATAAACACGCCCAAAACGGTCACAGTATTTTCCCAAGGCGTCAATCAATCCTCTGCCGGTGCCGATAAAGTCAATGCGATCCTCAATTGCCACCTTGTGACGGGGCGTATCGGCACAAAAGGCTGCGGGCCGTTTTCTGTCACAGGTCAGCCCAACGCCATGGGCGGGCGCGAAGTTGGTGGTTTGGCCAATATGCTGGCCTGCCATTTGGACATTGACAACCCGGCGCATCACGCAGCTGTTTCCGAGTTTTGGCAGACGGATCGCTTGTCGCCAAAATTGGGCTTGAAAGCCGTCGATATGTTCGAGGCTGTGGGCGATGGGCGCATCAAAGCGCTCTGGGTTATTCACACCAATCCGGCCGTCTCTATGCCAGATGCTGACAAGGTGGTCGCGGCGATGAAGTCTTGCGATTTTGTGGTGGTCTCAGACATCACCGCTGCCACAGACACGGCGCGTTTGGCGGATGTGCTGCTGCCCGCAAGCGCTTGGGGCGAAAAAGACGGCACAGTCACCAACTCAGACCGGACTATATCACGTCAACGCCCCGCCATGGTTGCCCCAGGGCAAGCTCGCGCAGATTGGGACATCTTGGCCGACGTTGGCCGCCGCATGGGGTGGGACGCTGCATTTGATTTCAAAACGCCCGCCGACATTTTTCGCGAATACGCTGACATGTCACGCCTTGGCACGGTCTTTGGCAAAGACTTTGACATCTCCGCTTTGAGTGACATCGACAACGCCGCCTATGATAGTTTTGAGCCGCAACGCTGGCCCATTACAGCTACGCGCCAAGGTGGCCGGTTCTTTGCTGATGGGCAATTTTTCACCGCAGATGGCAAAGCGAACATGCTGCCGCTGACCTACCGTGGCCCTGTTGCCAAAACCGGAAAACGCTATCCTTTGCGTTTGAACACAGGCCGCATTCGCGATCAGTGGCATACCATGACCCGTACGGCACTGTCGCCACGCTTGTCGGCGCATTTGGCTGAGCCCTTCATCGAAATTCACCCCGATGATGCAGATGCCGTAGGGATTAAGCCGTCGATGCTTGTGCAGGTCAAAAGTCCTGCCGGATCGGGTATTTTACGGGCGATGATCACGGATCGTGTGCGTCAAGGCGATGTCTTTGCGCCGATGCACTGGACTGGTGAAACAGCCCCCAGTGCGCGCATAGACGCACTTGTGCCGTCAGTGGTCGACCCTGTCTCTGGCCAGCCAGAAAGCAAAGCTGCCGTTGTGGCCGTGACCCCTTTCAAGGCTGAATGGTACGGCTTTGCTGTGTCCTCTGGCGAGGTCGGGCCCAATTGTGACTACTGGGCCCGCGCCAAAACCCGCACAGGATATCGTTTGGAATTGGCTGGCGCCGTGACGCCCAAAGATTGGGAAGCCGAGGCACGGCGATTGTTCAATCTGCCCGACACGCCTGTGCAAACAATGATCGATGCCAGCTCTGGCAAAGCGCGTTTGGCGTTTTACGAGGGCAGTGTTCTGAAAGCGGCTTTGTTTATTTCGAAAGCACCCGTGGCTGTGATGCGCGATTATCTTGCCACTTTGCCAACAACAGATGCGCCCCATGCGATCGCAGGCGTATCGCCCGCCGACCAACCTGATCCGGGGCCTGTCGTTTGTTCTTGCTTTAATGTGGGCATCAATACGATTGTAGCGGCTATTGAGGCCGACGGACTTATGAGCGTCGAGGCCGTGGGCAAAGCCTTGCAAGCGGGCACGAATTGTGGCTCTTGCAGACCTGAGATTGCCGACCTGCTTGTGAAAGTACGGGAGGCGCAGACACAAGCGAAAGAGGCAGCAGAATGACATTAGCCCCCCATGTGCGCACATTAGGTCGCGGCCCAGGACGCTCACGCTCGTTGACACGTGACGAAGCTTATGACGCGATGCGTATCATTCTGAGCGGTCAAGCTGCAGCTGAATCTGTCGGCGCCTTGTTGATGCTCTTGCGCATGAAAGGCGAAGTCGCAGATGAAATTGCAGGCTTCACCCAAGCTCTGCGTGATGATTTGCCCAATGCGCCGAAACCCGATCTCGATTGGCCAAGTTACGCCGCGGGGCGCACGCGTGGTTTGCCGTATTTTCTGCTGTCAGCCAAATTGGTTGGGGCTGCGGGCCATTCTGTTTTGATGCATGGCTTCAACGGCGAAGGCGAGGCGGCACAGACCATTCGCGACGCGCTTCCTTTTGCTGGCATTCCTGTATGCGACGATATCGATGGGGCGACCGCTGCACTCAAGGCCGACAATATCGCTTACTTGCCGCTTGAAAACTTCGCGCCAGAACTGCACCGTCTTTTGCTTCTGCGTCGCGATTTTAACTTACGCTCTTGCCTTAATACAGTCAGCCGGATGCTCAACCCCGGTGCGGCAAATGCCAGTGTGCAGGGGGTTTTTCACCCGTCTTACCGCGAACTTCAGGCCGATGCGTCTAAACTGCTGTCGTTGACATCTTTGACAGTGATCAAGGGGGGCGGTGGCGAATTTGAATGCAATCCGTCCAAAGACACCGTTGCCTTTGGCCTGCGTGCTGGCGCATCTTGGGAACACAGCTATGCCCCCGATTTAGATGCAACGCGCAAATTGAATGATGGCGAACGTGATCCTAAGCGTTTGCAAGAGTTGTGGGCTGGCACTGCGCATGATGCATTTGCCGAAGGGATTGTCGTCACCACCGCTGCATTGGCTTTGGACACACTCGGCGTCGCAAATCCTAATGATGCAGCGCGATCTCTGTGGGACGCGCGCGTGCGCTAAACTGCACCGACAAGAGATTGAAGTTTCCAATTTTTGAGACCTTTGGACGTAATTAACGCGCAAAGAACCACATTTGTTTCCGCGATAATGCCCGATTTTTGCCTTTTTGCGCCGCGATGTTTGACCTAGAGGAAACGAGATTGGGATCTAACATGGCATTTTTGGAAAACGCACAGCTTTCTTTTAAAATTTGGTCGAATGGGCTGGATGCCGCAGATAGTGCAGCGCTCGGGGCCATCGGGTTTGGCCTCATTATCTTTTCGGTGGTGGCTTTGTTGCTTCAACGCCATTTCGAGAAGCGCACCTTGCAGAACCGCGAGTCCGCTTCACGCCCACGTCCATGCCGTCCTGTGTTGGGATTGCGCCACAGCCGTGGCTCATGTTCTGAAAGCAAATCGGGGGGCTTTTTGACCGGTCAAAAGAAAGACCCATTTTTGTCGCGCCTGGAGCGTTTGGTCTAAAGGTTACAATAACCCTTTTTTGAGATAATATATTTAATAATACGAGTGAGAGAGCGGAATGTTTAAATGGTAATTCAGGCAACCATGTTATCTGCTGCAGCACTTATGGCTGCGATAGGCCTCGATCCATCTATAGTGATGACCGTTCGTTTGGATTGATGCGGATGGGCCGTGCTAGATCTTAAAAGTTGATGTCGACGTCGGGTAAATCTAGCGTTTTCATCAGGTCGCGGACCTCTTGACGGGCGGCTATGTTGGAAATGTTAAGCGCGTTTTTGACGCCGATCTCTTTTAGATCCAACAGTGTCAATCCGCGTGGGAACAGTTCACGAAAAATAACACGTTCAGAAAATCCTGGGGATAGGCGAAAGCCGATCCGCTTAGACAGATCGTGCATCGCTTCGCCGATTTTTTTCTTATTGTGCATGTTCTGCGCGCCCAGACGGTTGCGTAAGACAACCCAATCGATGGGTTTCAAGCCGGCCTTAGCGCGCAGTTGCCGCGCATTCCAGACCATTTCTGCATAAACCGATGGTCCCATGATTTTATTGGTTTCTGGATCGACCCGAGCCAGTAAGTCGAAATCGATAAAGCTGTCATTGATCGGTGTAATTAAAGTGTCGGCCAGTGAATGCGCCACTTGGCTCAAACGTGTGTGTGAGCCAGGGCAGTCAATAAGAATGAATTCGCATGTTTCTTCCAAGCCAGCGACGGCCAAAGACAACCGGCGGTCATATATGTTTTCACCTTTTTTAAGATCAGAGGCGTCAACATCAGGCAAATCGCGGTATTCTGGGGTTGGAAGGTTAATCCCTTCACGCAGGCAAAATGCCGAGCGGTTTTCAAGGTAACGGGCCATGGTTTTTTGACGCAAATCGAGATCCAGTGCCCCAACACGGTGCCCCATGCGTGACAAGGCCGTTGCAACATGCATGGATACAGTGGACTTGCCTGCGCCGCCCTTTTCATTGCCTACGATGATAATATGCGCCACGTGTCATTCACCTTATCTGCGGGCGCTTATACTGCGCGCTCCTGTTTCGCGTTAACCCTTATATGCCGCCCTTGCCCATATTGGTGCAAGAGCAATTGCGAAGCTGAGCTTTATTGAAAAGGGATTGTTGCCTGCCGCACGCGCAGAATGCTGTCGGCGTCGAGCCACAAAAAAACGCCACTCCAAAGAGCGGCGTTTTCTGTAGTAGGTACAAAGGTGTTTGGCTTAGAAGCCAAGACCTGCGTATTTGTTTTTGAACTTGGAAACACGGCCACCTTGGTCGAGAAGGCGTGAGCTGCCGCCATTCCATGCTGGGTGCGCTGTAGGATCAATGTCGAGTGCAAGCTGATCGCCCTCAGAACCCCAAGTGGATTTCATTTGAACCACTGTACCGTCTGTCATTTTGACGTTGATCATGTGGTATTCTGGGTGTGTATCTTTTTTCATGATAGTGCCCCTTACGCCTTTGGCGCTTTGTAGTTGGTGACTTCAGAGATACGTGCAGATTTACCGCGACGATCACGCAAGTAGTAGAGTTTCGCGCGACGCACACGGCCACGACGGATCACTTCGATGCTGTCGATGTTCGTGGAGTGCAGCGGGAACACACGTTCTACGCCTTCACCAAAAGAAATTTTGCGAACTGTGAACGAGCCGGCGATGCCTTTGCCGTTCTTACGAGCGATACAAACGCCTTCGTAGTTCTGTACACGAGAGCGCGTGCCCTCAGTGACTTTGTAACCAACGCGGATGGTGTCACCCGCTTTGAAATCTGGAATGGTTTTGCCAAGAGCAGCAACCTGCTCGGCTTCCAGCTGTGCGATAAGATCCATCGCTTTTCTCCAATATATGCTCACGGTATTTTCCGCGAAGGTGTGTACGTCCTCAGAGCTCTGTGTCTTCTATCGGGTCCATCAGATGATGCCCGCCAGAGGGTTCAGGTCGATTTTACTTTTATGTTGCCTTGCTTGGATTTGGTGGCACCGAAGAAAATACGCGCCCAAACAAAACAAGTCCGCACGACTCGTTATGAGCGGCGGACAGGTGCCTTATAGGCAAAGCTGGGGTGCTGGGCAAGGCGCAAAAAACCGTATAAATGGCGATTTTATTGAGAATTTTGAAATAATTTTTGCCTCGGGCCGCGATGCTGAGGCTACCATAGATCAAGCGAGCGTTGAAAGGCTGGGACGACCGCAAATGTTATTTTCTGAGGAAGGTCAGGGTGCATGGCCGAAGCAATGCCACGCGCGGGATGTTCAGACCTGTTGTGTCAATGGATCGAAGCACTTAGTGCCGCCACGATGAATGAAATGCGATGGAATACTGCACTCACTTTGACTCAAAATATCGGGGTGTCAGCGCTCAATGTTGTATCGCTTTCGTTGTATCGCTTTCGACCTGTGGACGCGATATCAATAGGTTTCGCAGTTCGATGAGCAATACGTGGTTGAAATCCTATTCTGCGCGTGAGCTTTGCCAATTGTCGTCCGTGCTTGCTGCGTTTTTAAAAGGACCAAACGGATGGCAGGAAAAGAGGGTTTTACATTTTGCATCGCAACGACTGACAGGGCGCGAAGTCGATGTTTTGTCATTTTGTTCTTCGTATTGTCTGATGTGACACGCTTGAGATGAAACTGAAGCATTACCTCTTCTAGAAACGCCCCCTATCTGCTTGCAGTTGAGGGGTATTTCTTTGCAAAGGCAGGCTGTTACACTTAGCTGTTATGGTAACCGGAATTGGAAAGAGGGTTAGGATGATTAAAGGCAGATGCGAATGCGGGGCAGTGATGTTTGAAGTTGCCGCCGTGCGCAAGACAGTCACCGTGTGCCATTGCTCTCAATGTCGCCGTCTTAGCGGTCATCTTTGGGCAGCAACGCGCGCGCTTTTCGATAATCTGGTGTTCGCCAAAGACGAGGGCCTTACTTGGTATGCCTCGTCGAATTTCGCCAAGCGCGGTTTTTGTCGCTGCTGCGGCACTAGCCTTTTTTACCGTATGAATGATGAAGACGGCGTCGGTATCGGGGCGGGATGCTTAGACATGCCGACGGGGCTTGAAATCAGTCAGCACATCTTTTGCAAAGATAAAGGTGACTATTACGACATCGATGGCGATGCGCTGCAGTTACCGACCTACTGATTGCTACGTTAATGTCAAAATTGGAAAGTTCTGCCGCAATTCCACTTTGGCACTGGATAACATCGGTTGTGTTTGTGTGCCAAAAAACACGCCATTACCAATACTCAGATGACGCGTGATGGCGTCTACCACGTACAGCTGATGAATAGGCTGTAGTACAAAATGCGAGCAAGGCTGGAGAGGCCTGCTCTCGAACTTAGGTCGGACAGTTCGAGCGGAATCGTTCAAGCAACTTTTGCGCGGCATCAGACATGTCGATATCGGGAGATGTTTTCAAAGCAATAAGCGCGGTCTGCAATGTCGTTTGGACTTCTGCAAGTGACGCACCATCGCGCGCAATAGCGCTAAACGCAGTGTCCAAAATATCCACACCACTCAAGGCCGATACAACGATGTTTTGAACACAGGTTTCCGGTGGCTCAGGCTCAATGTGGCTGGCCTCCCACAGGACGGTTGTGAGCGTATTGATGACCTGGATCGCGGTGCCTGGATCGTTTATTCCAGGTGACAAAGCCCGTGATGCGATTTCGGACAGAATTTGCAGACCAAGCAATGGGTCTTGTTCAAAGCTGCGTTGATCGCCAAGGGTGAAATGGGACTGAATGGTGCTAAGAATTGCGTCGCTATGGTTTCCAGACACCTGCGCCAAAACCGTGCCTTTGAGCACATGTTGCCCAGGAACATGCAAGATGTAAGTGGTTGATCTATCAGGGGTTGCGCCTGAAAGCCCGTGAACGTCGAGCAATTGGATATATCCAGATCTGGGCGCAACTATATCTGTGCAGATATCTGGCATCACAACCGCATCCGTCATAGGCAAGGCGCCAAACGCCGGTTTTTTGCGATAGGTTTTAAAGCGTGCTTGAGTCCGATTGCGAACAAGCGCGAGAGTGTCATCATGGCTGCCAAGAGTGCTTAAATGTTCGATCCAACGCAAAATCGCGCCAATGACCAGAGCCACGATCAATACAGTTACACCCATGAGTGCGAGGAGGGCTTCTGACGTGTAGAACCCCATCTGTGTGAGCACGATTGAGGTCAAAGCATAGACGAATGCGCCGATGAAAATGGCCAGAACGGATTGCGTTGTGGTGTCCTCAAGCAGCAAGCGATGCACACGAGGTGTAGTGTTTTGTGCCGCCGCGCGATGGGCCGAAACCATCACATTCAACGAAAACGTTGAAACGGCCAACATCGACGAAGCCAAAATTGTCAAAATGGGCATAACGGCGCTGGAAGGTAGCGTCATGGACACCGAGTCAGGCAACAGTTTGGCACTCCATGGGCCAACCACTGCAACCAGCAACGATCCAATCGCATAGAGACAGACACGCAACCAAAGTTTGCGATACAAACGCATGAACAGCGCCAACGGAACGTATAGAAACTGTGTACTCATTGAACCACTCCGATATGCTATTTAGGTTGGACGTAGACTTTCCACATGTCAGGACGGCGGTCTTCGGTTAGCGCGCGCGCCATGTCTTCGCGCCATTTGGCGATGTTACCATGGTGACCAGACATCAACACCTCAGGAATCTCATGTCCGCGCCACTCTTTGGGACGGGTGTATTGCGGGTGCTCCAGCAAGCCGTTTGAGTGGCTTTCGTCTTCGATGCTTTCCGCGTTGCCAAGCACGCCGGGCAAGAGCCGCACTGTGGCGTCGATCATCGCTGTCGCGGGGATTTCGCCACCGGTCAACACGAAATCGCCCAATGAAATTTCTTCGATCTCAAAGTGTTCAATCACCCGCTCATCGAGGCCTTCAAACCGACCGCAAATCAGGGTGATGCCTTCGGCTTCTGACCATTGCTTGGCCGTCGCCTGATCAAAGCGCTTGCCGCGCGGGGACAGATAAACCAGCGGCCATTTTTCGCGATCTTTCGGCAGGCCATTCATCGCAAAGTCAACAGCCTTACCCATGATGTCTGGACGCAAGACCATACCAGCTCCACCGCCCGCTGGGGTGTCATCGACATTGCGATGTTTGCCCTCGCCAAAGATACGCAGATCGATCGGCTCGAGCTGCCACAGCCCCTCTTGCAGCGCTTTACCCGTCAGGCTTTCGCCCAACATGCCCGGAAAGGCTGTCGGCAATAGCGTGATTATTTTGGCCTTCCACGTGCCCGCGATGTCAGGGGTATCCTGCATCAACTCGCGCGGTTGCAAGGTTGGGCGCACCGCCAGACGGCCATGGGATTTACTAGCAAGTTTGGGGGCGGTATTTGGTGTATCTGTGCTCATAGGCTCATATAGCCGCCCAAAGCCACAAAGGGAAAGGGGCGTTAGGTTCGTGTGCGCAAGATCGTCGCCTTAGCGGCTTGAAAGTCATCGCCCCAAAGCTTGCGACGATTGAGTTCCAAAAGCTGCGCGCGCGCGTCATCGTCCAAAGAGATATTCACGTTTTTAGGCAATGTCAGATCATCACGCAGATGCGTCAAATTGAGAATATCGAGTACAGGATCAATGGGATGATCGATGTCTTCTATGGCTCTGGTATGAACAGCGTGGTCGCCCAAGCGCACCCGCAGATCGTGGATGATCGCGTCATGATCGGCCGCCGCGGTGTATTTGGCGGCATAGTCATCGAAGCTGATCGTGGAGCGATTGTTTTTCAGCCGCTGCCAATGGCATGAGGCCAACCAACCTTCGCGCCGCGTCGTGTAATAGGTCTCGAAATCGTCCGCGTTGCCCATAACATCGCGCCACGCATCGCGGATCAGTTCCATCGCAATTGGTGCTGGAGCGTATTTGCCCACGCCTGATGAGCCCGGAAAATGCCCCGCTAGGCTTTCGCTGCTGACCAACACAGGGCGTGGGTCATCTGGGTCTATAAGTGAAAAGAACGCGCGCGCATGTGTGGTGATATTGGCTTTAGTGTCTTTGCAGCGATTGCCAGAGAAATGCAAAACTGCCTGAGACAGCGATGAAACCATAGCCCCGTGTTGTAGATAAAGTTCCACATAGGGCAGCAAGACAACACTGTTTTGAGCCAGCGTGGCCTGCAGGGTTTTCGTGCCTGTCTTGTGAAACCCTGCGTGAATGACGATACGCCTGCGCATGTGGTGATTACTCGAACAATCCTTCAGGTGGGTCTGCGATGATGCGTTTGCTGGCCAAATCGACCGTTGGAACGGCGGCTTTGGTGAACGGCAACAGCGCAGGTTCGCGCAGGTTTGGCGCGTGGACCTCTAACAGATCCCCTGCGCCATGATCGACCACAAGGCGCACTTCTCCCAATTTGGTGCCACCTGTGTCAAAGACTTCAAGGCCGACCAAGTCGGTGTAGTAGTATTCATCATCGGGCAAGGACGGCAGCTGATCGCGGGTTGCGAACACTGTTACGCCTTTAAGTGCATCTGCGTCCTCTTTGGTTTTCACACCAGACAAGGACACGACAAACCCGTTTTTGATCGATTGCTTTAGCGTCACATCAAAGCTGCGCGCGCCGTCTTCGGTGAACAGCGGGCTGTAGTCGGCAATCGCTTGCGGGTCCGCGCAAAAGGATTTGAGGCGCACATCGCCGTGGACGCCAAATGACCCTGCGATGGCCCCAACGATAATTCTCGGTTCGCTCATAGCGTGCTCTTTCATAGTCTAAGGCCTTTTACCAAAACCCGGATGTGCGGTTTTGGTAAAAGGCTTTTGTTCGAGATTACCGTGTCTCAGGTTTTGGGCAAGGCAATCGTTCTTCCCAACCCAATTGTTCAAGCTCTGGATCAAGCCCCTCAGAGTCGGGATGCCCGATACACAGATACCCAACCAATTGCCAATCGTCAGGGATGTCGAGGTCCGCTTTTAGACGCGGGGCATCCAAAATAGACACCCAACCCATCCCAAGCCCGTAAGTGCGCAAAGTCAGCCAAAACTGCATGATCGCGCAAACAACAGAATATCTGCGCATTTCCGGCATGGTGCCAGCGCCAAGACCTTTGCCCTTTTGGGTAGCCTCGTCGCAAAAGACGGCCAAATGAATGGGTGCGTCTTGCAGACCTGCGAGTTTCAATCCAGCGTAAAGCTTTGCCGTGTCACCTGTATAACCGCGCAACGCCCGCGTGTTGGCGGTCTCGAAATTATCAAGAACCGCCGCGCGGGCGTTGTCACTTATGACGTCCACAATCCGCCAAGGCTGTGACAGCCCGACGGAAGGGGCCAAAGAAAAACTCGTCAGGCAAGCGTCCATCGTCTTTTGGTCGACAGGGGAAGTGCGAAACCGGCGCACATCGCGCCGCAATCGCATCACTTTTTCAAGCGCTATGCGCTCGCTGTCGGTAAAAGACGTGGACAGTGCCAAGGGGCTTATTCCTCAGCAGCAGCCTCGGCAGGTGCCGCAGCAGCTTCAGCCGCGTCAGCAGCTTTTTGAGCTTTTTCGTCAGCACGGTCTTGAGCTTTTTTGCCTGGGACAGCTTTTTTCGGGTTGTTGCGATCAGTTTTCGCAATAACACCAGCAGCTTCGAGCATGCGAACGACACGGTCAGTTGGCTGTGCGCCTTCACCCAACCAGTATTTTACGCGATCGAGATCCATGATCACGCGCTCTTCGGAATCTTTCGCCAAGAGTGGGTTGTATGTGCCGAGTTTTTCGATGAAACGACCATCGCGTGGCATGCGTGAGTCAGCTGCTACGATACGGTAAAAAGGGCGTTTTTTAGAGCCACCGCGGGCAAGACGAATTTTCATAGACATAGTGAATTCTCCTAATTAAGTAAGTGACCGGACCTAAGAGCCGGTTATTCTTGGTGTTTTTCGTGATGATGGATAACTTCCTGAATGATGAACTTCAGGAAAGCTTTTGCGAATTCCGGATCAAGGTCTGCGCGTTTTGCGAGATCCTCAAGGCGGGCAATTTGTTTGGTCTCACGCGCTGGATCGGAGGGCGGAAGATCATGTTCGGCTTTGAGCTTGCCAACTGCTTGGGTGTGCTTGAAGCGCTCGCCAAGGGTGTAGACAAGGATCGCGTCGAGGCGGTCGATGCTCTCGCGGTGCTCTTTGAGAACCTCTTGAGCCAATTGAATTGGGTCACTCATGTGTAGGCCTCCATGCCGCCATCCATCAGAGCTGACGCATCTGGGTGTCGGTACACAACTGTTTCCTCGAGGGTGTCTCCGTCGGGGCGTTCAGACGTATCATCGCGCAACGCACCAAGGCGTGTGGCCAAGGCAATGGATCGAGAATTTTTTGGATCGATGTAAGACACAAGCGTGTCGCGGCCAAGCTCTGCATAGGCAAAGTCACGCGCCACTTGAGCGGCCTCAAAAGCGTAGCCTTTGCCTTCGCCCGCGGCTGTCATCATCCAACCCAATTCCAGTTCTGGGAAATGATCTGGTTTGAGCAAAGCCACTTGGCCAACAAACGCGCCGTCTTCCAAGGTTTCAATGCCCCAAGCGCCATGGCCAAACAAAGACCACTGCGCCACATCAGAGCAAAAGCTGAACCAAGCATGGCGGCGTTTCAGTTGACCCATGTAACCCGCACGGTCAGAGGCGAAGACATCGGCGTAAGCCTCAAAATCTGCACTGACATGCGCACGAAGACGCAAGCGTTGGGTTTCTATGGTGGGGGCTGCGGTCATTACGCGTTGTCCCCAAGTGGTTGGCCATCAAGAACTGGGCGTGTGAACGAACGATCATAACGGATGATGCAGCGCGTGCGTTCTGCATAGGCGTAAGCCGCGTTGCATTCAGCGTCGACAGCCATGCGATTGCGGTAATCTTCATAATCGGCAAGTGTTTCAAATGAGAAGTGGCAGTAAGCCACATCATTTGCGCCTTCATGTGGGAACCAATAGCCGTGATGCGTGCCGCCCATACGGGTAATGATGTGGATCCATGCGCGGGCATAAATCTCAAACTCCGGCACTTTATATGGGTCGATTTGATAAGTGAGTGAGCAAGTGATCATTTTTTCTTACCCAGACCCGTAAGATTGCTGGGCAAGCCCATGCCGCCGCCAAGACCAGGCAGGCCCATGCCGCGTGGCATAGCGCCTTGCAGCGCTTTGGTGGCTTCGGCCATTTTCGCCGGATCCATATCGTCGAGACCTTGCGGGCCGCCTTTGCCGATCATGCCCTTCATAGCCTGTTTCAGCATGCCGCCTTTGCCCATTTTGCCCATCTTTTTCATCATGTCCGCCATTTGACGGTGCATTTTCAAAAGTTTGTTCAATTCGGACACTTCAAGACCGGCACCTTTGGCGATGCGTTTCTTGCGCGAGGCTTGTAACAACGCAGGGTTGGCGCGTTCGCGTTTGGTCATGGATTGGATCAAAGCGACCTGGCGCTTGATGGTTTTGTCTTCAAAGCCGCTGTCTTTGACCTGTTTGGCTATTTTGCCCATGCCGGGCATCATCCCCATGAGACCTTCCATGCCGCCCATTTTGAGCATTTGCTCGAGCTGCATTTTCATGTCGTTCATGTTGAACTGGCCTTTGGTGAAGCGGCGCATCATGCGCTCTGCTTGCTCGGCCTCGATGGTGTCTTGGGCTTTTTCAACAAGAGCAACGATATCGCCCATGCCAAGAATGCGCCCAGCGATACGATCTGGGGTGAACTCTTCGAGCGCGTCCATTTTCTCGCCAAGACCGACGAATTTGATCGGCTTGCCTGTGACCGCACGCATAGACAGCGCAGCACCACCGCGTCCATCACCATCCATACGGGTCAGAACCACGCCGGAAATGCCAATGCGATCGTTGAAATTCTCGGCTGTGTTCACAGCATCCTGACCGGTCAAACCATCAACCACGAGCAAAATTTCGCGGGGATTGGTTACATCACGGACGGCTTCGACTTCGGCCATCAGTTCGTCATCGATAGACAAACGACCGGCGGTGTCGAGCATGTAGACGTCATAGCCGCCCATGGTCGCTTGTTGCTTGGCACGCTTGGCGATGTCGGCTGGTTTTTGACCCGGCACGATAGGCAGGGTGTCGACGCCGATTTGTTGACCCAAGACTTCGAGCTGTTGCATCGCCGCAGGACGGTACACATCGAGCGAGGCCATCAACACGCGCTTGCCTTGTTTTTCTTTCAGACGTTTCGCCAACTTCGCAGTCGTCGTGGTTTTACCACCACCTTGCAGACCGACCATCAAGATCGGGGCAGGGGGATTGTCGACTTTGAGCAGCTCGGCGTTTTCGTCATCGCCTTTGAGCACATTGATCAATTCGTCGTGGACGATCTTGATCACTTGCTGGCCGGGTGTCACAGATTTGGTTACAGCTTGACCTGTGGCGCGGTCTTGCACGGCTTTGACGAAATCGCGGGCCACTGGCAAGGAAACGTCAGCTTCCAAGAGGGCCACACGCACTTCGCGCAACGCTGTTTTGACGTCATCTTCGGACAGCGCGCCTTGGCTTGTCAGCTTGTCAAAAACACCGGAGAGGCGTTCGGATAGATTTTCAAACATACCGGCCCTCCTAAGACCTTAAAAACTGATGTGCCTCATATGGGGATGAGGCGGCGACGTTCCAAGACAATTTGCCAAACGATGAGCGCCCCCGTGGGCGCAACGCGCTGACGGAGGGCGATCCCGGCAAATGCCATGGGACCGGAAGTCTAGGTGCTTCCGGAGAGTTGTGCTTGCATTACGCTGACGCGAGACATGAGTCAAGCGCTGCACCAATGACGTCGCTATATAAGGCTATATAATAAGTCGCCCTCCAATATAGAGAGCGCCTTTGAACGCTTAGGGTTGATGGGATTAGGCCTCAAGTGCGGTGATCTGTTCTTCAGACGTCACAAAGGTAACATCAGTGATTCCGATAAAGCCAAGCACGTGACGCAAATAGGTCGAGGCAAAATCGACGTCTGCGCCCAATTTCGTGCCGCCTGAGGCGAAGGCAACGATGGCTTTCTTGCCTGTCAGTTGTCCAACAGGGCCAGTTTCTGTGTATTTGAATGTGCGACCGACCCGTGCCACTTGATCGATCCATGCTTTCATCGCCGCAGGGATGCCGAAGTTATAGACCGGCAGGCCAATGACGATGACCTCTGCGGCGATCAGCTCGTCCACCAATGCGTCTGAAAAGGCTAGGACGTTTTTTTGAGCGTCTGAACGGTCGTCTGCAGGTGTGAAGTTCGCGCCAACCCAGGCTTCGTCGATATGTGGAATCGCGTTTGACAGGTCGCGCTCGGTTGTTTTCTCGGGATTCAGAGTTTGAACGATCTGCGCTGTCAATTTGCGTGATGATGAGGCCGCGTGACGTGCAGAACTGTTGATTGAAAGTATATGTGTCATAAAATATCCTTGAGAACTGGCGGAACGTTTTGCCTGTGCTCAAGAGATAAAGGCGCTTTGAAATCTGCGTTAGTCGGAATTATCGCGCATAAAGCGTTCGAAAATGAACCTTGAATGCGGGGTGCGCCTAGACGTTTCGTATGATCAAGCTAGACTCCCCAAGAACAGAACAAGGCCCCACGGATCATGACCAATACAACAGTTCTAATCGTGGGCAGCGCCCCAAGCGCGCCTCAGGTTGCATCGTGGGACGTCAGCAGCTTTGACGCCGTTGTCGTTATAAACAACGCGTGGCAAGCGGTGCCACAGTGGACGCATTTCATCCATCCAGAGGACTTTCCACCAGAGCGCCGCCCTCAAGCGATCCCTCAAGGTCGCGTGCAAATCGGGGCGGATGTGTATGTGGAATCTCAGAACAAATACGGTGGGTTTGTCTATGCTGGCGGCACGATGGCCTTCACTTCGGCTTACTGGGCGCTTGATGCGTTTCGCCCAAAGGTTTTGGCCTTTTACGCCTGTGATATGATCTACCCCAAAACAGGCGCGACCCATTTTTATGGTTCAGGCGCAGCTGATCCATTGCGTAAAGATCCGACGCTTGTATCACTGCGTGCCAAAGCAAGACGTTTGCAGGTTTTGGCGGCAAAGCAAAGCTGCGCCGTGGTCAATCTCAGCACAGGCGACAGCGTGCTTCCCTATCCCCGTGCCGATGCCAAAGGTGCCCCGCACCCGCGCCCGCAGTTCTATGATAGCGATGTCGCGAATGAGGCTTTGTGGCTCGAACAGCAGGCGGACTATTTTGTGCCATCGGGTCGGTATTGGGACCACATTGATCAGTTTGACGCCGATGTCATTGCAAGCATTGATGCAGCTTGGCTGCGTGCCTTTGATGAGACCCTTTGAGGGTCGGGCAATTTCCAGTTGCGGCTTTCAGCCGACAGGCCATAGTCTGCACTTGTGTTTTTGAACGCTAGACGTTTAAACGGGTGAACCTCGTTCGTTAACGCACAGATTTGAGTCAGCTATGAATATAGAAAACTGGGACGAAATCCGCACAGCCTTTCAAGTTGCCAAAATGGGCACAGTGTCCGGCGCAGCACAGGTTCTGGGGGTGCATCACGCCACCGTCATTCGTCACATCGACTCTCTTGAGCAGACCCTCGGGGTGAAGCTATTCCAGCGCCACGCGCGCGGGTACACGTCCACAGAAGCCGGAATTGATCTGTTGAAAGTGGCACAGGCCACCGATGATCAATTTTCCCAACTGGTCAATCGGATCAAGGGGCGTGGAGAAGATGTAAGCGGTGAGCTGATCATCACGTCTTTGCCCGTCATGTCGCATCTAATCTTTCCTATTTTGGCCGATTTCCAAGCCCTGAACCCTAAATTAGTTGTGCGTTACCTCACCGGAGATCGCGTGTTTCGCTTGGAGTATGGCGAGGCGCATGTCGCGATCCGGACCGGAGCCGCACCGCAAGAACCTGACAATGTCGTGCAGCCTTTGGGGATGCAAAAATTCGGCTTGTTTGTCCATCAATCCTATGTCGATCGGTTTGGTATGCCTAAACCTGAAAATTTGCTCACCGATATGCGTTTTGTAGGGTTCGACGATCTTGGGCACAGGGCTCCCAGCATGGCTTGGTTTCGTGAAAATGTGTCGCCAGAGCAAGTCAGCTTTCGCGTCTCAAGTATGGAAGCGGCTGTTGAGGCTGTGCTGGCGGGCGTAGGCGCGGGCTTTATGAGCCATGAAGTTGCTTTCGCAAGTAAAGATCTCATCCAAATTTTGCCTGATCAAGCGGATTGGAGCGCGCCCAATTGGATCGTGACCCATGTCGATTTGCACCGAACCCCTAAGGTTCAGGCTATGCTGAGCTATCTGAAAGAGCGATCTAAGGAATGGAAACTTGACTGACGCAGCACGTCGCCTTGAGCGCCGCAATGGGCATCTCGCGATGCTCGCATTTTCCTTTCTTGTGGCTGGCAGTTTCTCGCTGGGCGGCATTGCGATGAAAACGGGGACGATTTCACCGATTGCCTTCAACAGCGTGCGATTTTTGATTGCGACCTGCGCTGTTGGCATTTTGGTGATGGCCACAGGCGGCATCACGCGGTCCGCGCTTCAAGCTCCTTGGCGTTACGCTATTTTAGGCGGGTTGTTCGCGCTGTATTTTATTATGATGTTCATAGGGCTGGAAACGGCTGCGCCCATTTCAATCTCTGCTTTGTTCACGTTGACGCCGCTGATGTCTGCTGTTTTTGGCTATTTCATCATGAGCCAAATCACCACCAAGCGGATTGCTTTCGCTTTGGCCGTGGGGGCCAGTGGCGCGCTTTGGGTGATTTTTCGGGCCGATCTGTCAGCGTTTTTGGCGTTTGAGGTCGGGCGCGGCGAAATGATCTATTTTATCGGTGTCGTGGGACATGCGCTTTATACGCCCCTTGTGCCGCGGCTTAATCGAGGCGAGCGCACCTTTGTATTCATCTTTCTCATATTGATTGCGACCACGCTTGTGGCGCTCGCCTTTGGCGCATCTGACATTCTGGCCACAGATTGGACCAGCCTGCCCAGCAGCGTGTGGATCGCTATGGGGTACACAGCGATCGTCGCCACCACTGTTACTGCGACATTGCTGACTTTTGCCTCGGTGCGTTTGGACAGCGCTAAGGTGATGGCTTACACCTATCTGACGCCGTCATGGGTGATCTTGTGGGAAATAGCCCTAGGCAACGGCGTGCCGCCTGCGTTGATTTTCGTGGGCATTGGATTGACAATACTGGCGCTGTACCTGCTGTTGAAACACGAGGAGTGATCCGCAACAAGTCAGATATCGAACGGTGAGCTGCGCGTGGGGTTAGGTCTGTTCCGCATCCTCACCCAACTCCGCCTCCAAGAACCGTTCAAGCCCGTCTAAATCCAGTGCCTCGAATTGACCGAAGCCTTGCATCCAGATCGAGGCAGCGCGCATGGCGTCGGGTTCCAGTTTGCACCATTTCACCCGCCCGCGTTTTTCTTGCCCGATCAGCCCTGCGCGCATCAGAAGCGTCAGGTGTTTGCTGACGGCGGCCAAAGACATCTCAAACGGTTCGGCCACGTCTGTGACGGCCATGTCGTCTTCCAACAGCATTTCAAGGATCGCGCGTCTGGTGGGATCGGCGAGAGCGGCGAAAACGAGGTCGAGGGATTTGGTAGGGTTGCTTTGGGTCATAGGGATCAGCGTTAAAATGGCAGGGCGCCTTGGTCAACCATTTGGTTGAATATAGTTCGGGGTCTTGAAATGCGCACAATGTGACCAGTTCGGTCTGAAGCGTCGCAGTGCTATAAAATTATTACTGTTTTATTTCAATAACTTAATTTGATTTCGAAAAGCCTAATCCCGTATTGACTCATGTCACCGTGCGCCATAGTTTGCCGACAACTAAACCAAGGGGCTTTGACGATGACTGACCCGCATGATCCGAAGCGGCTTAAAGCCTTGGATGAGCGGATCGCGACATTGAAAAAGACACAAGCGCCAACAAGCTCCCGCGGTGAAGAACACTTTTCTCAGGCCAATATGGCATGGCGGATGGTGATAGAATTGGTAGCCGGTCTCTTGATCGGTTTTGGCATAGGATGGGGCTTGGATAAGCTTTTTGGCACAACGCCAATTTTCATCGTGCTGATGGTTGGATTTGGACTGGCTGCGGGCGTCAAAACGATGATGCGCACAGCCCAGACGATCCAAGCAGAACAAGAGGCGGAAGCCTCGAAATTGAATGCGCAGGCAACTGCGGTAGATGATAACGCGGCAGATGCCGCAGGTGACGAGAGGGATTGAACATGGCGACCGAAGCACATGGTTCTGAGAGCAGCCTTGCATTCCACCCGATGGATCAGTTCAGAATTACGCCTCTTTTCGGAGATGGCGCGGTTCACTGGTACACAGTAACCAACGCAACCCTCTGGATGGCCCTTGCTGTTCTCGGTGTGGTGTTGCTTTTGGTTGTTGGCTCACGCGGCCGCTCAATTGTGCCGTCTAAAGGTCAATCCCTTGCCGAGCTGACATACGGTTTCGTTTACAAAATGCTCGAAGATGTGGGCGGCAAAGATTCCGTGCGCTACTTCCCGTACGTGATGACACTGTTTTGCTTCATCGCATTCTCAAACATCTTGGGCCTCTTGCCTTTGTCCTTCACGCCAACGACCCATATCGCGGTCACAGGTGTTTTGGCGCTGCTCGTGTTCGTTTTCGTCACCGTTCTTGGCTTTGTCAAAAATGGCGCGAAATTCCTTGAACTGTTCTGGGTTAAATCTGCGCCACTCGCGCTGCGCCCTGTTCTCGCAGTGATCGAGCTTATCTCATACTTCGTGCGTCCTGTAAGCCACTCCATTCGTCTGGCTGGCAACATGATGGCTGGTCACGCTGTGATCAAAGTCTTCGCGACATTCGCGGCCATCAAACTTATCGCACCCGTTTCTATCGCGGCCATTACAGCCATGTACGGTCTCGAACTTCTCGTAGCCTTCATTCAGGCCTACGTGTTCACCATTCTAACCTGCGTGTACCTCAAAGACGCGCTGCATCCGGCTCACTAATCGGATCAGGTTCGAACTCTAACTACTTTTCAGCCAATTCCAACGTAAGGAGATACCCCCATGGAAGGCAATATCGCAGAACTCGGCAAATACATCGGTGTAGGTCTCACAGCAATCGGCATGGGTGGCGCAGCTATCGGTGTTGGTAATGTTGCTGGCAACTACCTCGCGGGCGCTCTTCGCAACCCATCCGCTGCTGCTTCACAAACTGCTACACTCTTCATCGGCATGGCGTTTGCCGAAGCTTTGGGGATTTTCTCTTTCCTCGTCGCTCTCTTGTTGATGTTCGCAGTCTAAATCAGACTCACACATCCTTACGGCGGGGTGGGTCCTAACCGATCCACCCTAGCGTAATTTTGGCTCCTTCCGATTATCGGGGGGAATTATTCAGAGCCAGGAGGACACCATGGCGACAGAGACACATGGGGCAACTGAAGCAGTGGCAATGCCACAGCTTGATTTTGCTACTTTCCCGAACCAGATTTTCTGGCTTCTTGTCACGCTCGTCGTGATCTATTTCGTGCTGTCTAAAATTGCACTGCCACGCATTTCTTCGGTGCTTGCAGAACGCTCTGGCACGATTATGAACGACATTTCTGCCGCTGAAGAGCTCAAGCTCAAAGCCCAAGACGCAGAAAACGCATATAACAAAGCGCTCGCCGAGGCCAAAGCCGAAGCCCAGCGCATTTCAGGCGCAGCCAATGCAGCGATCCAAGCTGATTTGGATGTCGCTTTGGCAAAAGCCGACGCAGAGATTGCAGCGAAAGCTGTTGAATCTGAAGCGATGATCGCAGACATCCGCGACAACGCGGCAGACAGCGTCAAAGTGGTTGCCAAAGACACAGCTAAAGAACTCGTTGCAGCATTCGGCGGTAAAGCCGATGCCAAGACACTGACCGCCGCGATCAACGCGCGTTTGAAAGGGTAAGATCATGAAAACACTTCTCACCCTGACAGCTGCTGTTGTCGCGACACCAGCTTTCGCAGCCGATGGTCCGTTCTTGTCCTTTAGCAACACAAACTTCATCGTTTTGCTTGGTTTCCTCGTCTTCATCGGCGTTTTGGTCTACGCAAAAGTCCCATCCATGCTTGGTGGTCTTTTGGACAAGCGCGCTGAAGGTATCTCTAAAGAGCTCGAAGAAGCCCGCGCCCTGCGCGAAGAAGCCCAAACCATTTTGGCGTCTTACGAGCGTAAGCAACGTGAAGTACAAGAGCAAGCTGATGCGATTGTGGCACAAGCCAAAATCGATGCGGATGCCGCCGCCGTGAAAGCAAAAGAGGTCATCAAGACATCTATCGAACGTCGCCTTGCTTCTGCTCAGGATCAGATCGCATCCGCCCAAGCCGCAGCCGTTCGTGATGTACGCAATACTGCTGTGACCGTGGCTATCGCCGCTGCACAAGACGTGATTGCACAGCAGATGACTGCCGCAGACGCAAACAAATTGATTGATGACGCGATTGGCGATGTGGCTGACAAGCTGCACTAAGCTGTGATATCAAGACCAAGTTTTGAAAGCCCTGCGGTGACGCGGGGCTTTTTTTGTCTATATACTGCGCCATGAATGATCGAGATATTTTCAAGGGGCACATATGACTTACCAAGGGCAATGCCATTGTGGTGCTGTGCGCTTTGTTGTGCATGCTGAGATAGATCACGTTCGGGTTTGCGATTGTTCCATCTGCTCGATGCGTGGGGCTTTGAACTTTCGTATACCAGATAAGGCTTTGTCTCTTTCGACGCCTTGGGATGCCTTGCATGTCTACCGTTGGGGAACGCGAACAGGGGCAGACTATTTCTGCTCGACCTGCGGTATCATGCCATTTCGTCGGCCGTCGGCCCCTTCACCTCAAGAAGTGCGAAATGGCGTTATACCCTTTGATGGCTGGGCTGTGAATGTCCGATGCTTGAGCCATTTAGATATCGAAGCACTGCCTGTCGTTCAGATTAATGGACGCCAGATATAGCCGTTGCGGTATGATTACCCACGATACTGTTCGTGATCGAAACGCAGTTTCGCGATTCCCTCATTTTTCTCGAACTGTTGCTGGTCCTTGAGCGCCTGTTCCACGTAATTCAGATGGGACACGACGGCTGTATGTGCTGCCACTGGATCGCGCGTTTGCAGGGCATCATTGATCGATCTGTGTTGGCTTAAAAGATCGGCGCGATTGGTGCGCTGTTTGAACATCACCGAACGGTTGTAAAACACACCTTCGCGCAGCAAATCAAACATAGACCGCATCATGTGCAGCATCACCACATTGTGGCTGGCTTCTATGATGGACAGGTGAAATTCAGCGTCCAGACGGGCCTCGTCCGATGGGTTACGTTTGGGGTGTACCGCTTCCATTTTCTCAAAAATCGTATTGATGACTTTAAGATCGGTGTCAGATCCAAAGGTGGCAGCACGTTCCGCGGCCAAGCCTTCCATGTCGCGGCGAAAGGCAATGTAGTCGAACACAGCTTCGTCATGATCGCCAAAGAGCTTAACCAAGGCTGGGGAAAAGGCAGACCCCAAAACATCTGCCACAAATACGCCAGCACCCGCGCGTGTTTCCAACAGACCTTTGGTGCTCAGGTCGCCAATAGCTTCGCGCAAAGATGGGCGCGATACGTTCAGGCGCTCTGCCAAATCACGCTCAGCAGGTAGTCTTTCGCCTGGACGTAGGATGCCACGCAAAATCAGCAATTCAATTTGCTTGACCACGCTCTGTGCCAGCTTTTCAGATTGGATTTTTTGAAATGGCATGACGTCTCCGACGGCTGATCGATATGATTGGTCAATATATATGACCAAGACTTGCCGCTGGCCATGAAAAAAGGCCGGACACTGTGCCGGCCTTTTAAAAGAGTTTGAGTTTGGCTTACGCAGCTGGCGTGATGATGATCTCAACGCGGCGGTTTTGTGCGCGACCCTCAGGTGTAAGATTGGTTGTCACAGGCGCGTCTTCGCCACGGCCATAGGCGTTCACCCGGTAAGATTCGACCCCATTTGCTCGCAGAATCGTAGATACAGCTGAAGCGCGGCGCGTGGAGAGCTCTTGGTTGTAACCTGCATCGCCGGTGTTATCGGTGTGGCCAATGACCTGAACTGTGGTTGACGGGTAGTCTTGCAAATTACGAGCAAGCGCGCCGAGATCCGATTGAAGGCCGGCGCGAACAACAGCGCTGTCAGTATCGAACAAGATGTCTTGTGGCAGGGTCACAACAAGCTCGGAGCCGGTGTTGACGATTTGAACGTCATCATTGCCAAGGTCTTGGCGCAAGTCTGCGGCCTGCTGATCAAGCGTGCCACCGATACCAGCACCGATCGCGCCACCGATTACGGCGCCGACTGCGGCCTTGCCGAGTTTGCCGTCGCCCTGTGACAGACCGACGATGCCGCCAAGAACTGCGCCTGCGACGGCACCTTGGCGGGCTTTGGAATCAGGATCGCTCAGGCTGCTATTTTCCAAACAACCCGTCAATGCAACGGTGGCGACAAGGGGAAGGGCGATAAGGGTGCGGGTCTTCATGAGACTACCTTTTTGGTTAAACTGCTTTGACGCTTCTTTTACCTTAGGCCCGACATGATGCGCAGGTCTATGACAGATAGATCTAGAAACGGGCGGAAACGTGCTTACGACGTTGCTCGTTATATAGATTCAGATTGCACAGTTTCAAATGCCAATAGGGCACGTTTGACAGGAGTACCCCAGTGATACCCACCCAAATCACCCGATTTGCGCAACACGCGGTGGCACGGGATCAGCCAACTGATGGGGTTGCGCCCCACGGCGGTCCCTACCGCGCGTACGGCTTTCGGGTTACCAATGGCGGCCGCTATATCGCCATAGGTCGTCACTTGGCCTGAAGGAATCGACAAAAGCGCCTCCCAAACTTTGATTTGAAAAGGGCCTCCGATCAGTTGAAGCTGCGCTGTGCCCCCCGATAGGGCTGCATCAACAAAAGGGCGTACCACTAAAGGGTTCTCAACAAAACTTGCGTTGGGCCAGCGCGCGCTTAGATCGGCAAAACTTGCCTCGCGTCCGATTTCAGATGTAAAGCCAAGGCCGCACAATCCGCGCGGCGTGGCCATCGCTAAAGCTTCTCCAAAGGGCGTTTCGCACCAACCATAGGAAATCTGTAAGCCCGCGCCTTTGCGGGCATAGTCGCCCGGTGACATGGCTTCCCAGCGCAAAAATAAATCGTGCAGCCTGCCAGTGGATGATAAGCCGACATCTTCAGCGATATTCAACAGCGTGTGACGTGTTTTCATCAGTGTTTTGGCGTGATCCAAGGTCAAATACTGCTGATAGCGCTTGGGCGAGACGCCTGCCCATTTTGAAAACACTTTTTGAAAGTGTTGCGGGCTCATGCCTAGGTCTCTCGCCAGCGCTTCTAAGGTCACAGTGGATTTGGACTGATCAATGTGCGAGATCGCACGACGAATGACCTGATAGTGATAGCGATCTTCGACCGTCATTTGAGCCTCCCATGTGTTTGAGGCGATAATCACACAAAACCTCTCGTCATGGCGACCCGAAACTTGATTAATGAAACAGATTTAGGCGACCATGCTCCGCGTGGCCACGGCGTAACGTGGTTGGGTCACAATAGCTTCGCCGCTGTGTAAAACCATCCGTGCGGTTTGCGATGTCGCTTGATTGGGGCCAAGTTTGGACAGGATCTCTGCGGTCGTGCGAGGACCTAAAAACTTTAAGGTTTCCTCATCGGGGAAAAGGCTCTCTATCCAAACGCCCTCGGACAAAATGATTTCGTGTTGGGCTAGTAGAACATGGCAGTAGGCGTAGTTAGAATAAGGGATTTCGAACTCAGTTTCTGCTTGCGTTGCAATGTCGGACGCGGGTGCCAGCACTTCGTTTTCGCCAAAATGCAGGCCCACCATAGGAGAATTCAAAAGTAACTTATGGTTCGGCGAAACGATAAGATCATGTTCAGGCGTGCGCCCGCCCAAAGACCCCGCATAAATGCGTACAGGCGGCAGCGCGCCGTCGTCATCCATGGCGCTGCGGCCAACCCAGACAATGGGTTGATAACCGTTGTCGCGCGTGAGCAGCAGGTCGCCAGCACGTAGCCATTCCACAGGTTGAGCCCCTTCAGACGTTTCGATCATCACGCTGGGGCCGAAGCCCGATAGCCCTGGCGGCGTACGTATTGGCTTTGATGCAGCATTGTCTTCGTCTGCGTCAAAAAGGGCCAGCGTGTCGCGCGTCTCGGGGCGTTCAAATTGTCCGAATGGGGTATGCATGATATTCGCGTCCGCTGATAAGTGTTGTGTCGAGAATGCGGCGAATTGGTCAACGCAGGATTAATCGCAATATCAGATCTGTCGCCAATTTTATGAAAACCCAAGCCTTGCCGTTAAGGCCACAAAAAGGCATTAAACGAAGTATGGTAAAACAACTCGATTATCACACGATCTTTGAAATATTTTCGCGTTTTCACGCCGCTGAGGCGGAACCCAAAGGTGAGCTTGATCACACCAACGCCTATACTTTGGTTGTGGCGGTGGCCCTGTCTGCGCAGGCCACTGATGTGGGCGTGAACAAGGCGACGAAAGAGTTATTCAAAATCGCGGATACCCCGCAAAAGATGCTCGATCTGGGAATCGAGGGTCTCACCGAACACATCAAAACCATCGGGCTATTTCGCCAAAAGGCCAAGAACGTGATGAAAACGGCGCAAATCTTGGTGGATGATTTTGACGGCATCGTGCCCTCATCGCGCGCGGCGCTTGAAAGCCTGCCTGGTGTGGGCCGCAAAACTGCGAATGTGGTGCTGAACATGTGGTGGCATGTGCCAACCCAAGCTGTGGACACGCATATCTTGCGTTTTGGCAATCGCTCTGGTGTCGCGGTCGGCAAAGATGTGGTCGCGGTTGAGCGCGCCATCGAAGACCAGATTCCCGCTGAATTTCAACAACACGCGCATCACTGGATGATCTTGCATGGTCGCTATACCTGCAAGGCGCGTAAACCTTTGTGCAGCACTTGTCTGATACGAGACATCTGCGCCTTTGAGGAGAAGAATTTTGACTAAAACCTACCAAGTTGTCGGCATCGGCAACGCGATCGTAGATGTGATCACCCAGGCGGATGATAGCTTTTTAGAGCTTATGGGCATCGAAAAAGGCATCATGCAATTGGTCGAACAAGCGCGTGGCGAGATGCTTTATGGGGCCATGGAAAACCGTGTGCAAACGCCCGGTGGCTCAGTCGCCAACACTTTGGCCGGCTTGGGCAATCTTGGCTTGAAAACGGGTTTCATTGGTCGGGTGCATGACGATGCTTTGGGGCGCTTTTATGCGGCTGAGATGGAAACCGACGGCACTGTTTTCGTCAATCCGCCGGTTGCTGGCGGCGAGCTGCCGACATCGCGGTCTATGATCTTCGTGTCCCCAGATGGGGAACGCTCGATGAACACCTATCTTGGCATTTCGTCTGAGATTTCGTCTGCAGACGTGAATGCAGATGCGGCCTCAGACACGACCATTATGTTTCTTGAAGGCTATCTGTACGACAAAGACATGGGCAAGGCGGCGTTCGATGAAGCGGCTAAGTTGACCCATGCGGCAGGTGGCAAAGTGGGGATTTCTTTGTCCGACCCATTCTGTGTGGACCGTCATCGTGATGATTTTCGACAGTTCGTCAAAGAAATGGATTTCGTGATCGGTAATGAACACGAATGGGAAAGTCTCTACCAAACAGATCTATCCGCAGCACTTGAGATCGCAGCGACCGAATGTGGTTTGGTGGTCTGTACGCGTGGTGGTGGTGGCGTTGTATTGGTGCAAGGCGACGAAGAGGTCGTGGTGCCTGTAGAACGCGTGCAGCCAGTGGATACCACAGGCGCGGGCGACCAGTTCGCGACAGGATTTTTGTACGGCTTTGCCACAGGGGAAAGCTTGGAAATCTCTGGCAAAATGGGCTGTGTCGCGGCCGCCGAAGTGATTTCTCATATCGGACCACGACCTGAGGCCGATCTTAAGGCCCTGTTCAAAGACGCAGGGCTGCTCTAAGTTTCAGATGAATTCGAATAACGGCGTTAGGAATGTGTGATGGATGGAGCTATGGCAGCCGCGTTTTTGCTATTCGGGGGGCTTGATATGGTCCTAAATGATTGCGGGCCTGGTTCTGGTTGCTTGGCTCAATCTGACGTACCTGCGCGTTTTGCCATCTCAACAGGGCTGGTCGATTTTGATGAAGACACAGTGTCTCAAGAAGCCTATTTTCGTTACGATTTTGGCAAAAAATACGGACCGTTTCAGCCCATCATGGGTGCGTCCTTTACAGGTCAAGGTGCTGTTTGGGCCGGAGCGGGCGCGGCCTATACCAAAGAGCTAGCTGAGACGGGTCTTTACGCCCAGCTTCATCTGATGGGTGGCCTTTTTGACAAGGGCTACGGGGAAGACATTGGCGGAAATATACATTTTCGCTCTGGTGTTGAGCTTGGCTATGAGGCTGACAATGGATGGCGCTATGCTGTGTCATATGATCACCGATCCAATGCAGAGTTGGAGGGCGTGAATCCTGGCCTAGAGACGCTACAATTCCGCATTTCTGTTCCGCTCGACTAAAGCTAAAAGCGCGTAGACATTAAAAAAAGGCGCGTTGAGATCAGTCTCACGCGCCTTTTTTTAATGGGTGTTCAAGCCAAGGCGCCTAATGCGCCTCTGCCCAATTGTTGCCGATGCCTGCGTCGACTTCAATTGGAACGTCTAGTTTCACGGCGGGTTCTGACGCGTTTTCCATCACGTCTTTTACGGCCTCGATTACCTGATCGCAGGCGTCCTCATCCACTTCAAAGATCAACTCATCGTGGACTTGTAGCAGCATCTTTGCAGGCAGGTCTTTAATCGCGTCGGGCATACGGATCATCGCGCGGCGGATGATATCAGCAGCGGTGCCTTGGATCGGTGCATTGATCGCGGCGCGTTTGGCAAAGCCTGCTTGCGGACCTTTGGCGGCGATCTCAGGCGTATGGATTTTGCGACCAAACAGCGTTTGCACGTATTTATGCTCTTTGGCGAATTCCACCGTTTCGTTCATGTATTCTTTGATGCCGGGAAAACGTTCAAAATAGCGGTCGATAAAGCCTTGGGCTTCTTTGCGCGGAATGCGCAGATTGCGCGCCAGACCAAAGCCTGAGATGCCGTAGATCACACCAAAATTGATGGCTTTCGCTTGGCGACGGATCATCGGATCCATGCCTTCCATTGGCACATTGAACATCTCAGAGGCTGTCATCGCGTGAATGTCGTGACCATCGCGGAAGGCTTGTTTAAGACTTTCGATATTGGCGACATGGGCCAAGATGCGCAGCTCGATCTGGCTGTAATCCAGCGAGATCAGTTTCTTGCCTGCACCTGCCACAAAGGCTTCGCGGATTTTACGGCCCTCTTCTGAGCGCACAGGTATGTTTTGCAGGTTCGGATCAGAAGACGACATGCGGCCTGTCACGGCACCTGTTTGGATGTATGAGGTGTGCACGCGACCGGTGTCTGGGTTGATAAAGGTTTGCAGCGCGTCCGTGTATGTTGATTTTAACTTCGACAATTGGCGCCAATCCATCACGCGGGCGGGCAATTCGTGGCCTTCAGAGGCAAGGTCTTCAAGAATATCAACACCTGTAGCATAGGCACCGGTTTTGCCTTTTTTACCACCGGGTAATTCCATCTTATCAAACAGAATTTCACCAAGCTGTTTGGGCGATCCTACATTGAACGGCTGGCCTGCAAGATCTTGAATTTCCGCCTCAAGTCCTGCCATTTTTTGCGCAAAGGTATTGGACATGCGCGACAGCACATCGCGATCGACCTTAATTCCGTTGCGCTCCATTTGGGTGAGCACAGGCGATAAGGGGCGCTCTAACGTCTCATAGACCGTGGTGACCTGTTCGATATGCAGCTTAGGCTTGAACACCTGCCACAAACGCAGGGTGATATCCGCATCCTCGGCGGCGTATTTGATTGCCTTGCCCAGTTCGACTTTATCAAATGTAATCATAGACTTGCCAGAGCCCAACAGTTCCTTGGTGGGGATCGGCGTGTGGTCCAGATAACGCGTCGACAGGGCATCCATGCCATGATTGTGTAGGCCTGCGTGCAGCGCATAAGACATCAACATGGTGTCGTCATAGGGCGCAACTGTGACGCCGTAGCGGGCAAAAATCTTGGCGTCGTATTTCATGTTTTGGCCGATTTTCACGATGCTTGGGTCTTGCAACATGGGTCGCAGCGTATCGATCACCAGATCAAGCGGCAGTTGACCCTCGACCAAGCTATCGCCGCCGAACAGATCGTCATCCCCCGCTTTATGCGCGATGGGAATGTAACAGGCTTGGCCCGCCTCAACGCACAAAGAGATGCCGACCAAATCGACCTGCATTGCATCCAAGCCCATGGTCTCGGTATCGACCGCCACATAGCCACGCTCATAGATGGCATCGACCCAGCGCTCGAGCGCCTCGATCGTGCGGACATGTTCGTAGGCGCCCAAATCAAACGGCTTGGCGGCAGGCGTTGCCGCCTGTTGTGTTGCTATGGCCGCACCACCGGCTGGTACATCGGGCAGGGCAGGCGCATCAACGCCAAAGCGCTCGGAGGCGCGTTTGACCATGGTGCGAAATTCCATTTTGACCAGAAAGGCGACCAAATCGTCGACATTTGGCTCTTGGACCTCAAGGCTTTCCAGGGTGAAATCCAGCTCCATCTCGCAATCCAGTTTCACCAGTTCGCGCGAAATGCGGATCAGTTCAGCGTTGTTTTGCAAGCTTTCGCGGCGTTTGGGCTGCTTGATTTCATCTGTGCGCGACAAAAGCGTTTCCAGATCGCCGTACTCATTAATCAAAAGGGCCGCCGTTTTGATACCAATACCGGGCGCGCCGGGCACGTTGTCAACGCTGTCGCCCGCAAGCGCTTGCACATCGACGACGCGGTTGGGGCGCACGCCGAACTTTTCCTCGACGCCCTCGGAATCGATGCGCTTGTTTTTCATCGGATCGAGCATTTCAACGCCGTCGCCGATAAGCTGCATCAGGTCTTTGTCGGACGAAATAATGGTGACACGGCCCCCCGCATCGCGCGCGTTGCAAGACAGGGTCGCGATGATGTCATCGGCCTCAAAGCCTTCGACTTCGATGCACGAAATATTAAAAGCACGGGTCGCGTCACGGGTGAGCGAAAACTGGGGCCGCAAATCTTCGGGAGCCGGCGGGCGGTTCGCTTTGTATTGCGGGTAGATTTTGTTGCGAAAGGTGTTGCCGGAGTGGTCGAAAATCACCGCGGCATGTGTCGGTGCATCGGGGCCAGTGTTGGCCTCAATATAGCGGTACAACATGTTCGAGAACCCTGAGACCGCGCCCACAGGCAGGCCGTCAGATTTGCGCGTTAAAGGCGGCAGCGCGTGATAAGCGCGAAAGATAAAGGCGGAGCCGTCAATAAGGTGAAGGTGATGTCCCTTGCCGAAAGTCATATGCGCGCCGCCTTTGTGTAAATGTGCCTTGCTTTGATAACACGAAGGGGTGCCCCACCTGCAAGCTGTGATCGTGTGAAAAGGTCAAGCTTGCTTGTTGTTTTCTGGGGCAAGATACAATGGGGTCAAACATGGTAAAACAGCCGGCGTGAGCGCGACTGTTTTTAAAGATCATACTTTGGCCGAGGAAAGACAGGGCATGGGTTGAGAAAACCGCGGCCTAGGCCTCGCTTTCCAATTTTGATGACGTGTGGACGAATTTTTTATCGCAATAGCCACATTCAACGAATCCTGTGTCATGCGGGATCACCAACCAAACACGCGGGTGGCCTAAAGCGCCTTCGGAGCCGTCACAGGCGACTTTCCATGTGGAAACGATTTCGGTTTCTGGGGCATCGGTGGTCATGTTTGTCGCTCACTTTTGGCTGATTGCATCCCTTGTTCGATTTGCACAAGGGGTGCGCAGGCTGTCACTGTTGCCGAACCTGTTTGTACGGCTTATGTCAACCACACATGATAGCGATCCGCGCGCCGCGAGCAAGGGGGTGCGGTGAGATCTGCGCAGGAAAAGCCCCGCGCGAAAGGGAGAGACGATGACAAACAATGCCATTGAGATCAGAGGCCTGCGTAAAACCTATCGTGGCCAAGGTCATGCACCCGCCAAAGACGCGCTCAAAGGTATCGACTTGGACATTCCCAAAGGCTCTATTTTTGGGCTTTTGGGGCCAAATGGAGCCGGCAAATCCACTTTGATCAACATTTTGGCTGGGCTTGTGGTTAAGACCTCTGGGCAAGCCAAGATTTGGGGGTTTGATCAAGACGTCAATCCACGTCAATCGCGTGCAGCCATCGGGGTGATGCCGCAAGAATTGAACCTTGATCCGTTTTTTACCCCACGCGGCGCGTTGGAAGTGCAAGCGGGGCTTTACGGCGTGCCGAAAAAAGATCGCCGCTCTGATGAAATCCTCGAAATGGTCGGTCTCACAGATAAGGCCGAGGCTTATGCGCGCACCTTGTCGGGGGGGATGCGTCGCCGTCTTTTACTGGGCAAGGCGCTTGTTCATAAGCCTCAAGTGCTGGTTCTGGACGAACCAACAGCAGGAGTCGACATTGAGTTGCGCCACATGTTGTGGGCCAATGTACGACGCTTGAACGAGACCTTTGGAACCACGATTATTTTGACAACGCACTACTTGGAAGAAGCTCAAGAAATGTGCGACGAGATTGCCATCATCAACCACGGCGAAGTCGTCGCGCGCGACACGACCAAGAACCTTATCGGGTCTATGGACGCAAAGACTTTGGTGATTGTACCAGAAGGCGACGCACCCGAATCCTTTGAATTGCCGACGGGTGTCACCTTAGATAGAAAAGTTGACGGCTCCATGGCCTTTTCTTATTCGCGCTCTAAAACCTCGGCCAATGTCATTTTGGATGCGGTGAAAGCGGCTGGAATCGTCATTGGCGATGTGCGCACAGTTGATCCTGACCTTGAGGATGTTTTTGTGAATTTGACCTCTGGCAAATAGGGCTTAGCCTCAGCAAAACCGACCTTTGAGTAAAATAGAGAAAGCCCCACTGATGTCAGCGGGGCTTTTGCGTTGTCTGCTTGGGGCTCTTAGTGTGCCGTCAAAGGGCCGCAGGTTTCGCCGCCCAAAAGATGTACGTGAAAATGCGGAACCTCTTGGTGGCTGTCTGGGCCAGAATTGGTGATCAAGCGATAGCCATTGCCACCGTGAGCCTCAGAAGTACCGGTTTGCTTGGCGATCAGGGCAACAGACTTGAAAAAATCAAGCTGCTCTGTATCGCTTGCTGTTGTTACAAAGTGGTCATAGCAACGGTACGGACCTTTAGGTATCACCAAGATATGCACGTTTTTTTGTGGCGAAATGTCTGGAAAGGCGACGGTGTGATCGCTTTCAAACACAGGTTTAGACGGGATCTCGCCGCGTAAAATTTTAGCAAAGATATTTTGATCATCATAGGTATAGGCCATGGGGAGTCCTTTGGCTTAGTCGTAAAACAGGTAGTCAGTATTGGCGATCTTAAGGGCTTCTTCTTCTGATATTTTCAAGAACCGCGAGATGGGGCCAGCGTTTTCTTCCGGCGTTTTCGATTGAGAAATCCGTTCATGATTTTCAAATTCAGCATCGCGAATGCCATCGTATTCATGGTTGATGTCAGATTTCAATGTTGGAAGCAGTCTTTCGAGCGCGTCTTGGGGCGTTTGGTCGCCCGCCAGCCCTACACGTTTGGCGTGGCCCTCTAGGTAGTCATCCGTAAATTCGCATTCGATTTCTAATAATCGCGTGCCAGAGCGATCACTGTAAAAATCTTTGATCAGCTCCAAGCCGTCGGAATCCAAACACACCACCATGCGATCGGTTTCATAGTAATCGAACAACATACGCACCCAGGCGCGTCGGTGGCGGGTTCGTTTTTCAAGGCTTTTCTCGATTCCGCCCAAATCAGGTAAGGGGGTGCTTTCCTCATTAAACAGGTACTCGATGCATGGCACATCGCTGTGTTCTTTGATCTCGGCTATAAGCCGTTTGGCAACATGCCATTTCTTGCAAACTATCATCAATAGTTCGCGGTCACGTCCTAGCGAGCTTTCGGTTTCCCAAAATCGTTGCGCAAAACGTCGACCATCACGTCCTCGCCCAGTAAGGAACTTGTACAAAGATCGCCCTTCGCCAGAAATCTGAAACTCAACGCCTTTTGCCGCAAAAAGATCGCCAAGCCGCTTTTTGAGTATAGTGGCTTCGGGGGAAATTTTGCGCGCGAATAGAAAATCTTGCGTCACCAGCAAATCATAATGATCATTATAAAGTACAACGGGCATGCCATAATCGGTGAACATCAAAAAGGTTAGCGTACGCGCACGAATCTCTGATTCGGGCACGAGATGCCGGACCAGCGTTTGAAAGAATGTCTCATCGGGAATCCACGTGGTGCGGAAAAACTTCATTACATCTTTACGTTTGCGCGTGAATTCTAAAATCCACTCGACGGTGCGCCGGCGCAAGCACCACCACTGAGATCCGATTTGAACCTGAATGTCTGCTGGGATCTCGCGTTGAAGTCCAAGACGGCGCTGCAGCCAGAAACTTTGATAAAAACGCCACTTTTGTGTACGCTCATTGAACCAGTGACGATAAATGAGGCGTTCTTCTTTGATCCCTGTTTTTATCCACTCCGATTCGAAAAAATCAAAACTCTCGACATAGTCGACATCCTCTTGATCCAAATAGTCGTGCATATATTCTGCTGTCTTCACAGACATGCAGTCGCCAGAGACCATATAAAAATGTGTTGCGCGTGGAAACGCTTTCTCTGCGGCTTCAACGGCATACAAAGATGCTTGGACTAGTGACCACGCACCCCAGCCGCATTTGATGCGCCTGGTGGCGTATGCGACGTTTGGATTGCCTTTTAAGCCTGCGCGAATCTGCTCAAAAGGCGCACGACCACTGCGTGCATCAAAGTGAATAGAGATAAAATCGCCTGCCGCTGTGAGTCTGCGGGCTTGATCTATGATCGCTTCTGGGTCTTTGTGGCACAGAAGAATGAATGCAATTCGTGCCATTATGGAAACCGTATCCTCATTTTTGCCGCATTGTGCATTATAATCGTAACCAGTTATTGAATAAACAAGCCTAATTTGCTTTTAAAGTGCAAAACGTTGCTTGTGTGCAGTCTTGAGGAGAACGGGTCGATATGGGCTTTCCAGGAACTTGGATGACCGAGAGTGAAAGCGTGGTTTACCGCGTTGTTCCAAAATGTGCATGTTCGACCATTGGTCAGATCATGTTTTATTCAGATCACGGCGAATTTTTCGACGGCGATATCCACGACAGCAAAGATCGTATGCATAAGTGGTCGCAAGAAGATAGCCAGCCGCTGATCGAAGCGAACGCGCAGAGACATACGTCCTACGCCTTCACATGTGTGCGCAATCCGTACACGCGCGTGCTGTCGTCTTTCTTTGACAAAATCTGTGGCATCCAGCGCAACGGCAAACGCTACCGTGGCAATATGGTGCCGCAGCTTGTGCAGAAATACGGCATCGAAGTGGGTGGGGACGATGGCAAACAAGAGTTTGACCAGATCGCGTCGTTCCGTCGGTTCCTTTTGTTTGTGCGAGACACCATCCGCTGGCGTCGCCCGATGGACCCGGACATTCATTGGTCTGCGATGTCAGGCCATGTGTCGACATTTATCGCCAATGGCGGTCGCTACGACAAAATCGTTTACACCGAAACGTTCAACGATGGCATGCAGGACGTTCTGAATGCGATTCAAACACCTCACCAAGTTGATTTGACTAATATTCCACGTTTCAATGAATCAGAAGGTCACGGTCCAAAGCGTCTTCACCCTGTTGAGGACTACTTTGATGATCTGTCCAAGCATTTGATTTGGGAAATCTACAAGCGTGATTTCCAACTTTTCAAATATGATTTCGAAAACCCTGCCAACAAATTCCCAATCGCGGAGATTGACTTGGATGAGGTTCACGCCAAACTTGGTGATTGATCCAAAATCGATATGATTTCAAAAAGCGTCGCCCGAAAACGGCGGCGCTTTTTGTCTTTGGACTTTTTTCATGTGGCCCTGCGCCCATTGCAGGCCTTTGGAAGTGCGAGCTTTTGGATTGTATTCGCCAGAAATCCAACCGATATAGCCGCTCTCATCCACTGCCTTGAAAAACGCAGGATAGTCGATCTCGCCTTTCAGTGGTTCTTGACGATTGGGCGACGACGCGACTTGGATATGGCGCACATGACGATGGTGCGCGTCCCATGTGTCCATGGCGTCGCCTGTGATCATATGGGCATGATAGGCGTCGAACTGCAGCCCAACATTGGGCAAATCTATAGCCTCGATAATCTCAGCAGCGGTTTCAAAATCGCTAAGGAAATATCCAGGCATATCGAATTCATTCACGGGCTCGATCACAAGGCTCATGTCGGGGGCTTGCTTCGCGGCCCAAGTCAAATTGCGCTTGAATGTCTCAAGCGCTACGATGCCCTTGGCCTTTCCAGCCATAATATGCATGTGCTTCGCGCCCAGCAATTTGGCAAAGCGCAGAGCGCGGATAAAATCGTTGCGAAAGCGTTCTTCTAAGGCGGGCACAGCAGCAAATCCGCGTTCACCCCCAGCCCAATTGGGCGGCGGGGTGTTGATGACGATCATTTCCAATCCGTGCTCCGTCAGTTTGCGCGCAATCTCGGACGCCGCTTCATCATAGGGAAACAGCACTTCGACCGCATCAAAACCATTTGCTTTGGCTTCAGCAAAGCGTTCAATAAAGGGAAACTCTTTGAACAGATAGGTGAGGTTGGCGGCAAACTTTGGCATTAAAGGTTTTCAGTGGTCGCGGGGGCGTCGAGACAAAAAAACTGGCCTGAGGACCAAACGCCGATACGCAGCGCGCCGCTTATTGAGTGCTCAACCGCCAGTTCAGCCAATCGAAAAAAACTTTTACGGTCAATGAGCGCGTCTAGACCTGATCTGATCTCGACATAGGGCGCAGGCTCACCCGAGGCGCGGGTCTCAACACGCAAAGGGTGCTGCGCGTCCAAGATTGCGTCATCGCCCATCGATGTGTGAAAGGTTAAAATCTGATCTACACCAGTGCCTTCCACATCAAAATCTATCGCCAAAAACGGCGCATCCTCGACTGTGATCCCGACCTTTTCAGCGGGCGTGACCAAGAAATAGTTATCACCTTCTTTTTTCAACACGGTCGAAAACAGGCGCGCCAAACGCACCCGCCCAATCGGGGTGCCAAGGTAAAACCATGTGCCGTCCTTTTTGATCTGAATATCGAGATCGCCACAAAAGGGCGGATTCCAAAGGTCCACGGGGGGCAAACCACGGCCTTTTGCGGCGCTGATCGCGGCCGCGATGCTATCTGCAGAGACACTCACGATAAGTTCACCTTAAAATCACTCCATTATCGATACCATAGCATCATTGTCTGTTTGTGCTTTGGCTCAGACCTGTTTCTAATAGTGCACGCAATTGTAGGATAGGTGAAGACATGTCGCAAAATGATCTTGTGCTCGAAATCGAACAGCTTGGCACCAAATTGGCACAGGCCAAGGCCTCGGTGACACGGCGTTTTATAGGACAAGAACAGGTTGTTAATCTGGTGTTTTCTGCTTTGCTGTGTGGCGGTCATGCGCTTTTGATCGGCCTGCCCGGTTTAGGCAAAACCCGACTTGTCGACACGATTTCCACCGTTATGGGGCTCAAAGGCGCGCGGGTGCAATTCACCCCCGATTTGATGCCTGCCGACATTTTGGGATCAGAGGTTCTGGAAACTGCGCCGGATGGTACGCGGGCCTTTCGCTTTGTCAAAGGGCCAGTGTTTTGTCAGCTCTTGCTGGCCGATGAAATCAACCGCGCCTCGCCGCGCACTCAATCAGCATTGTTGCAAGCGATGCAGGAAAAATCAGTGACCATCGCAGGGCAGGCGCATGATTTGGAACCGCCTTTTCATGTGCTCGCCACGCAAAACCCGCTGGAACAAGAGGGCACCTATCCGTTGCCCGAGGCCCAGTTGGACCGTTTTTTGGTTCAGGTGGATGTTGAATACCCTGACCGTGACACAGAGCGCGCGATCCTGTTGGCCACAACAGGCGAGACCGAAGAGGACGCGCATGAAGTGCTCAGCGCCGCTGAATTGATCGCGGCACAGGCTTTGTTGCGCAAAATGCCAGTGGGCGAAAATGTGGTCGAAATGATCCTTGATTTGGTGCGCTCTTGTCGCCCCGACACAGCCGATACCTCTGACGTTATTTCAAACTCTGTCGCATGGGGGCCTGGTCCGCGTGCGGCACAGGCTTTGATGTTGACCGTGCGCGCCCGCGCTTTGCTGGATGGACGTTTGGCCCCGTCACCCGATGATGTTTTGGCCTTGGCGCGCCCTGTGTTGAGCCACCGTATGGCGCTGACGTTCGCGGCACGCGCGCGCGGAGAAACCCTTGGGCCTTTGATTGATGCCGCAGCACTTGCCGCTTTGAAAAACCGAGCAGCCGCGTGAGCAACACTGGCGCCTCTTCAAGCCATTTAAGGGCGCAGGCCGAACAGCTTGCAAGTCCGATGCCCGCGCTTTTGGCCAAGGCTGACGCACTTGCACGCACCATGATGATGGGCGGGCATGGCAGGCGGCATTCAGGCAATGGGTCTGAGTTTTGGCAATACCGCCCCGCGCAAGCGGGCGATCCTGCGCGCGCGATTGATTGGCGTCGTTCGGGTCAGTCGGACGGATTTTTTGTGCGCGAACAAGAATGGCAGGCTGCGCAATCGGTGCACTTTTGCTGCGATCAATCCGCGTCGATGCAGTTTTCTTCGTTGAAGGACCAGACCACCAAGATGGATCGCGCCGCTTTGCTGACATTGGCGTTGTCGATTTTACTGATGAATGGCGGCGAACGGGTGAGTTTGGATGGCTTGGGCACGCCGCCACGCAATGGCGCGCAGCAATTGCGGCGAATCGCTCAGGCTTTATGTGAGCCTAAGAAGGATGAGTTTGGTGCCTTTGATGCGGCAGATTATCTGCCCAAATCCCGTGCTGTTTTGATGTCCGATTTCTTGGGGCCGATTGTGTCAATTGAACGTGCTGTCGGCACCGCTGCGGATCGTGGCATTCACGGCGTGTTGTTTCAAATCCTAGATCCAGTTGAAGAAGCTTTCCCGTTTCAAGGTCGTACGGTGTTCAGCTCGATAGGGGGCGGTGTGTCGCATGAAACTTTGCGGGCAGGTGATTTGAAATCGCGTTATCTGGACCGTTTGGCTGAGCGCAAAGACGCGTTGTACAATTTTGCGCGGCAAGCAGGCTGGCAATATGATTGCCATCACACAGACAAGCCTGCACAGGTCGCGATGGTGTGGTTGTTCCAAGCCTTAGACGGGGGCGCAAGCTGATGTGGATCGTCGGGCCAATAGGATTTGCAACGCCTTGGTTGCTGTGGGGGCTGTTGATTTTGCCGCTGCTATGGCTGTTGTTGCGCGCGGTGCCGCCTGCGCCCAAACGTTTGCGGTTCTCAGGCGTGTCCTTGCTTTTGGGTCTGAAGGATGCCGACGCTCAAGCTGCAGCCACACCGTTATGGTTGCTGCTGTTGCGCATGGGGGCAATCGCCGCGCTGATCTTGGCATTTGCCGGCCCTGTTTTGAACCCAAAAATAGAGGACGCTGAAAACGGCCCGATGATTCTGATGGTCGATGGCACATGGGCGGACGCGCCGATTTGGTCGTCGCAGATCGCGCGCATCGACGATATTTTGGAACGTGCTGAACGCAATGGCCGGCTTGTGGCATTTGTCGTCGCGACGGATTTGCCCAACGGTGGTCTGAGTTTCAAACCCGCGCGCGATTGGCGTGCTGCATTGGCGGGTATTCAACCTGCTGCTTACGCACCTGACGCAGCCAAATTGACCCAAGTGATCGCATCATTAGACCGCGCTTCAAACACAACATGGCTGTCGACTGGTGCAGACTTTGATGGGCGTTTGGAAGTTTTGGAAGCCTTGCAAGACAAAGGCACTGTCAGCGTTTTGCAGATGCAAAGACTGATTTTTGCCCTAGGTCCCGTGACACGGACTGAACAAGGCGTGTCATCTGTCGTGCACCGGATCGGTGGCTTGGGCGCGGCTGACGTTACCGTCACGGCTATAGGTCCTGATCCGAACGGTGTTGAGCGAGTCTTGGGTCAAGCCAGCCTTTCGGTCAATGCTGGCGAAACTGTCGTGAACATCGCGCTGCGCACGGAATTGCGCAATCGTGTGACGCGGTTTGAAATTGAAAACATCCGCTCAGCGGGGGCCGTACAGTTGATCGCGGACAGTTTGAAACGCCCCGAAGTGGCGCTGATCTCGGGCGAAGATGACGGCAGCAGTGCACAGTTGTTATCGCATCTGCATTACCTGCGCGCAGCCTTTGGCGCGACCTCTGATGTAATTGAAGGTGAGTTCAGCGATTTGATTGCCGCCAATCCCGACGTAATTGTCTTGGCGGATGTCGCGCGGCTTGCTGGCGGCGAAGCCGCAGACCTGTTGGAATGGACACAAAAAGGTGGCTTGTTGTTGCGTTTTTCAGGTCCAAAGCTCGCTGCCTCGGATGTGGCGCGCGAGGGCACTGATCCTTTGTTGCCCGTGCGGTTGCGCGCAGGCGGGCGGTCTGTAGGCGGTGCGATGACTTGGGGGGATCCCAAAGGGGTGCGCCCCTTCGCCGAAACCTCGCCGTTTTACGGCCTCGCGGTGCCCGAAGATGTCACAGTGACTTCGCAAGTCATGGCGCAACCAGACCCAGATTTGGCAGAGCGCGTGATTGCGACTTTGGCGGATGGCACGCCTTTGGTCACCCGCAAAGCGGTTGGCCAAGGCCAAGTTGTCTTGTTCCATGTGACCGCCAACGCCCAATGGTCCACTTTGCCATTGTCAGGATTGTTCGTGTCTATGTTGCAAAGATTGACCTCCGTTTCGAATGCCCAAGGATCTGAAGAGAATGATTTGTCTGGGCAAACCTTGACGCCTGTTACGGTTTTGAATGGGTTCGGCCAATTGCTGGATGCTGGGTTGCAAGCCTCTGTCGATGGCGACGTTTTTGCCGATGCACTTGCATCCAAAGAAACGCCAGCGGGGGTCTACCAAACACAACAACAGGCTGTGGCATTGAATGTTTTTGGCCGCGCAGATGCACTGACGCCCGCAGTTTGGCCCAGCACTGTTCAAATGCTTGGAACACAAGACACAGGCGAAATTAGCTTAAAGCCTACTGTGTTAACAGCGGCTTTGATCGCGCTCGCTCTGGATTTGATTGCAGTATTGATGCTCTCTGGGCGTGTTACGCTTGGCCGCGCCAGTACTGCAATCAGCGGTGTCATACTGGCGTTAGGGCTCGCGGGGCCTCAGCCTGCACGCGCGCAAGAGAATGCGGATGCATTTTTGCGTCTGGCCAGTTCAGAACTGACATTGGCCTATGTGATAACCGGAGACGAGGCCGTCGATAGGGTCTCGCAGCAAGGGCTTTTGGGCCTCTCACACGTTTTAGCCAATCGTACTTCTGTGGAGCCGTCCCCCCCGATGGGCGTGAATTTAGAGGTCGATCCTCTGGGTGTCTTTCCGATGCTGTATTGGCCAATGACAGACGCGCAGCAACCTTTGTCGGCGGGCAGCTATGCCAAGCTTAACGCCTATATGCGTGCGGGTGGCATGGTCTTTTTCGACACGCGCGATGGCGATATTTCGGCCTTTGGGCGAGAGACGGCGCTGGGCACCAAGCTGCGCAATATTGCCTATGCGCTGGATGTGCCGCCGCTAGAACCTGTGCCGCAAGATCATGTTCTGACCCGCACATTCTATTTGCTGCAAGGCTTTCCGGGACGTTTCTATGGGGCTGACGTTTGGGTGCAAAAATCAGCTCAGGACACACAAGACATCGAAGGTATGCCATTTCGCAATCTCAACGACAATGTCAGTCCGGTGATCATCGGCGCAAATGACTGGGCTTCGGCTTGGGCCGTGGGCGATGACGGGCGTGCCTTACGGCCCGTTGGCAGCGGATACAGCGGTGAGAGACAGCGCGAGATGGCGTATCGCTTTGGCGTGAACTTGATCCTTTATGTGCTCACAGGCAGCTATAAATCAGATCAAGTACATGTGCCTGCGCTTTTGGAAAGATTGGGCGAATGAGATCAGATATCACCTTTGTGCCCTACCTGCCTTGGCCGTTTCTAGCTGTTGCTGCCGTGGTTTTGATCGGCGTTTTGATTTTTGCAGCCTCTCGTGGTTTCAAAGGTTGGCCGCTGCGGGCGCTGGCCTTTGGTGCAGTACTTTTTGCCTTGGCCAACCCATCTATCTTGCGCGAAGATCGCGCGCCTTTGACCGACATCATAGTGCTTTTGATTGATAAAACAGCCTCGCAAAACCTGTCTGCGCGCGCGGCGCAAACGAAGGCAGCACAAGAGCGTCTTGAGGCGCAAATCGCAACGATGCCCAACACCGAATTGCGGACCGTCACCTTGGCTGATGGCACGGACAATCAAGGGTCTTTGTTGATGGCGCGGGTGCGCGATGCGATGACTGATGAGCCTCAAGGGCGTTTGGCTGGCGTATTCGCGATCACCGACGGCCAGATACATGATGCTGGTTTGGCACCTGATTTTCCGGCCCCTTTGCACGTTTTGCTCACGGGGCTGCCTGATGATTGGGATCGACGGCTGATTGTCGAAAACGCGCCCGCTTTTGCCATTTTGGACGAAGAAATAACCTTGACCTTGAAAGTCGAAGACCAAGGTGCGGTGCCCGCAGGGCTGTCTGCGACCTCGCCTTTGATCGTGTCGATTGACGGCGGCGAAGACATCGTACTGGAAATGCCGGTGGGACGCGCAGTGCAAGTGCCGCTGAAACTGCCCCATGGTGGCATGAATGTTCTGCAATTTTCAGTGCCTATGGCGGATGGCGAGCTGACGGATCGCAATAATGCATCGGTGGTCCAGATCAACGGCGTACGCGATCGTTTGCGTGTGTTGTTAGTGTCGGGCGAGCCGCACAATGGCGAGCGCACGTGGCGCAACCTGCTTAAATCTGACACTTCAGTCGATTTGGTGCACTTCACCATTTTGCGCCCGCCTGAAAAACAAGACGGCGTGCCTGTGACCGAGCTGTCTTTGATCGCCTTTCCGACTCGTGAGTTGTTTTTGGAAAAAATAGATGATTTTGATCTGATTATTTTTGATCGCTATAAACAGCGCGGTATTCTATATGCCAATTATTTTGAAAATATCGCCCGATATGTTGAAGACGGTGGCGCGGTGTTGTTTTCGGCTGGTCCAGATTTTGCCTCAGCCGACAGCCTTTATCGCTCCGCTTTGGCACGGGTTATCCCAACGCGACCAACAGGGCGGGTGTTTGATCAGGCCTTTGCGCCGCAGATATCAGAGCTCGGCCTACGCCATCCCGTGACCCAAGGCTTGGGGGGCGTGACGCGATCCGATATTACTCCCGAATGGGGGCGTTGGTTCCGTCAAATCGATCTCGACCCTGCCGCAACGACAGGCGATGTGATCATGACGGGCAGTGAGGGGCGGCCTTTGCTTGTTGTGGACCATGTGGGTGCGGGACGCGTCGCGGTTTTAGCCTCGGATCATGCTTGGCTCTGGGCGCGTGGCGTTGAAGGCGGGGGACCTCAATTGGAATTGTTGCGACGTTTGGCGCATTGGATGATGAAAGAGCCCGAGCTGGAAGAAGAATCTTTGTCTGCTAGCGCTACTGGCAATGAGATTACTGTGACACGTCGTTCTTTGACCGATACTCCACGCAGTGCGACGGCCATCGCGCCGAACGGAACCGAGTTCAGTTTTGACATGACAGAAATCCGACCTGGACTATTTCAAGCTGTCATCACGGGCGACGACATCGGACTTTACCGGCTCGCACAAGACGATCATAGGGCTGTTGTTGTGTTGGGACCTGCCGCGCCCAAAGAGTTTGAGCAAACTATAGCGACTGGCACAGTGGTGGACGCCGCGGTGCGTGCCACACGGGGTGGCGTTTTCGCATTGTCCGATGGCATGCCGGATCTGCGTCGGGTTTCCGTTGGTCGCGCCGCCGCTGGGCGGACTTGGATGGGCATCACGCCGCGCGCCGCCTTTACTACAGTGTCGAGCTCTAAAACGCCGATTATACCTGCGTGGCTTTGGATGTTAGCTCTTTCGAGCTGGGTTATTTTTATGTGGCTGCGTGAAGGTCGCAGGTAATATAAAAAATGACCAATTGGTGTGATCTTCACTCAATTTCATAGGTTTGTTGAATCGGCAAAGAACCAATTCGGTGACTAGGTTTCGTCTTGCAAAAGCACTTCGCGCGACGTAGAGGCAAATTCGCGACGCACAAGAATGAATACAGTGATCAAGGTGGCAACAATCAGACCCATTGGCCCCAAAAACCACCCCAATGCACCAAGTGCGAAATAGATGCTGCGCAGCCCTCGGTTAAACGCACGCGCTGCGGCAATGTTTAATTCGCCTGCTTTCTTAGCGCGCGGCAGGGCTTCTTTCGCGTCCACTTCGTTGGGCACTGAAGCCATAACGACGCCGCAATAGCCAAACAACCGATTGGCCCAAATGAATTTCAAAAAGGCGCTGGTGATAAAGATGAGCGCCACAAGAATTTTAACTTCCCAAATGATTTCAGGCACATCAATCGTCAGGTCTTGGGCGACACCGCGCACACGCTCAGCGTTGGACACTGCCGCCAATCCGCCGCCAATCGCAATCATGCAGGCGGATGCGAAAAAGGCCGTACCTTGGCGTAGGGTATCCAAAACGGATGCATCAAAAATACGCGGTTGGCGTGTAATCATCTGGACCATCCACTTGCGCCGGTAATCCGCCATGATGACAGAGGTCGAGGTGCGCGATTTTGGTGGACTTTCAATGATGTACCCCAAGGCAATCCAAGACAGAAACAACAGCGCGACAGCGATGCCATCTAGCGGGGTAAAATAGCGCATTTGATCCAGTAATTCCATAAGCTTGCTATACGCGTTTGAGTTTACCTTGTCATACGGAAAAATTGGTTATAAAAACTTACCAATAGAAATGACATCGCGGAGTCGCCCATGGAAATGCCTGTCCCCAACACCGAGGTTTTGTCTCGAAGGCCCGAATTGGTTTCAAAATTGCGCGCTGTTCTAGGTGCGCAGGGCGTCATCGATGCCCCCGAAGAGGTGAGAGCCTATGAATGCGATGCCTTGGCGGCTTACCGGTGCCCACCTTTGGTCGCCGTGCTGCCAAGCACCACGGAAGAGGTGGCACAGGTGCTGCGCATTTGCTTTGAGATGGGCGTGCCTGTGGTGCCGCGCGGTGCGGGGACGTCATTGGCGGGCGGTGCCTTGCCCACCGCGGATTGCGTCATCTTGGGCGTGGCGCGGATGCGCGATGTTTTGGACGTCGACTTCCCCAATCGTGTGATCAAAGTCCAAACGGGCATCACGAACCTGTCAGTCACAGGCGAAGTAGAAGACGATGGTTTCTTTTACGCGCCGGACCCCTCAAGCCAATTGGCTTGCGCGATTGCGGGCAATATTGCGATGAATTCTGGCGGCGCGCATTGTTTGAAGTACGGCGTGACCACCAACAATCTGTTGGGCGTAACAATGGTTCTAGCAGATGGCGAAATCATCGATATCGGCGGCGATCATATGGATGCAGGAGGCCTAGATTTGCTTGGCGTTATTTGCGGTTCTGAAGGTCAGCTTGGGATCGTGACTGAAGCGACTTTGCGGATTTTACCCAAACCCGAAGGTGCACGCCCTGTATTGATCGGCTTTGACAGCAACGAAGTCGCTGGCGCTTGTGTGTCGGACATCATCAAATCGGGACTTATTCCTGTGGCGATTGAATTTATGGATCGCCCATGTATTCGCGCCACTGAGGATTTCGCCAAGGCGGGATACCCTGATTGCGAAGCCTTGCTGATCATTGAAGTCGAAGGATCAGGCGCAGAAATTGACGAACAATTGGCGCGCATCGTCGCCATCGCCCAGCAGCACAATCCCGTTGAAGTTCGCGAAAGCACATCACCCGAGGAAAGCGCGCGTATTTGGCTTGGGCGCAAATCGGCCTTTGGCGCGATGGGGCAGCTTGGTGATTACATCTGTCTGGATGGCACGATCCCCGTGGGCGAATTGCCTTATGTTTTGAAACGTATCGGCGAGCTGTCTAAAGACTACGGTCTGGGTGTCGGTAACGTGTTTCACGCGGGCGACGGCAATATGCATCCGCTGATTTTGTATAACGCCAACAAAGAGGGCGACCTTGAGAAATGCGAAGCCTTGGGGGCGGATATCTTGCGGCTTTGTGTTGATGTCGGCGGCTGTTTGACCGGTGAACATGGTGTGGGCATCGAGAAACGAGACCTGATGACCCATCAATATACGCTAGATGATTTAGAGGCGCAGATGAATGTGAAAGATGTGTTCGATCCAAGCTGGATGTTGAACCCCGCGAAAGTGTTCCCGCTTGCGGCGTCTACAACACGCAGGGGGCAGCTATGAGCATCTTAGGCACGAAAAACCCCGATGTCGCAGCATGGGAAACACAGTTGGCTGATCAAGTGCGTGCAGGCGATGCGCATTTAATCATAGGTGCTGGATCAAGTCGGATTGGATTGGCCGCAGGAGCTGAGTTGAAAGCGCCTGATCAAGCGTGGGATTATGATTCCAGTGCGTTAACCTTGACCACATCTGCGGGCGTACCTGTTGATGTGATCCAATCGACCTTGGCCAAGGAAGGCCAAAGGCTTGGGTTTGAGCCGCCAAATCTAGCGCCTATGTTGGGTCGCACTTCCGCAGGCACGATAGGCGGGCTTGTGGCCACCAACGCCTCTGGCCCTAGTCGTGTGACCGTTGGCGCGTGTCGTGATTTTTGCCTTGGTGTCGGGTTCATTGACGGGCAAGGGCGCGTGATCAAAAACGGTGGTCGTGTGATGAAAAACGTCACAGGGCTCGATTTGGTCAAGCTGATGGCGGGCAGTCAGGGCACGCTTGGGTTGGTCACTGAAGTGAGTCTCAAGACGCAGCCCATTTCTGAAATGATCGTGACCCTCGTGATCGAAGGGCTGACCGATAGCGATGCTGTGGCTGCTATGTCTGCAGCTTTGGGAACACCTTATAGTGTGACTGGCGCCGCGCATATTCGGGCGCATGAGAAGACAGGTCAAGCACGCACGTTGATCCGCATCGAAGGGTTTGAACGCTCTGTGACATACCGCGCTGAGGCGATGCAAAATGCGCTTGCGGGTTTCGGGGGGAGCCATGTGATCTGGGATGCTGATGAGACTGCGGCCCTTTGGGCATCCGTTCGCGATGTCACGCGCTTTCAGGATGTGGTGGGCGATGTCTGGCGTCTGTCGGTCAAGCCATCAGATGCGCCAAAACTGGTCGCGGCCGTGCAGCCAGAGGATGTCATTTATGACTGGGGCGGCGGGCGACTTTGGCTTTTGACCAAGCCTGACACCGATGTGCGCATTCATATGGGGGCAGGGCATGCCACGTTGGTGCGTGCAAGTGAGACGACCAAACAGTCTCTTGGGGTGTTTCATCCTGAGAACGCCTTGGTGACCAAAATAAGTGCAGGATTGCGGGCCAAATTTGACCCCATGCAAAAATTCAATCGCGGGATGATGGGCTGATGCAAACGAACTTTACACCTGAACAGCTCACGGATTCGGCCACGGCAAGCTCGAATGAGATTTTGCGGGCCTGTGTTCATTGTGGGTTTTGCACCGCCACCTGTCCGACCTACGCGGTTTTGGGCGATGAGTTGGACAGCCCGCGCGGGCGAATTTATCTGATTAAGGACATGCTGGAAAATGATCGGCCTGCGGATGAGAAGACGGTCAAACATATTGACCGCTGCCTGTCGTGTCTGTCGTGCATGACGACCTGCCCGTCTGGTGTTCATTATATGCATCTGATCGATCACGCGCGTGTTCATATTGAGAAAACCTATAAACGTCCGCTGATGGATCGCCTTCTGCGCTGGACGCTGGCGAAGATTCTGCCCTATCCAGGGCGATTTCGGTTGGCTTTGCTGGGGGCTAAAATCGGACGACCGTTTCGCCATATGATCCCTGATCCGCGATTGCGTGCGATGCTTGAAATGGCACCAAAGACTATTCCGCCTGTCTCGCGTAATGACGATCCGCAGGTGTTTTCTGCTGTGGGGCCTCGCAAAATGCGAGTGGCCTTGATGACAGGCTGTGCGCAAAAGGCGTTGGACACCAACATCAACGACGCGACGATCAGCCTGTTGACACGCCACGGTTGCGAAGTTGTTGTCGCCAATGGAGCTGGGTGCTGTGGCGCGCTTACGCATCATATGGGACGTGAATCTGAGGCGCATGCCTCTGCTGCGCGCAATATTCGCGCGTGGATGACCGAGAAAAACGGTGAAGGCTTGGATGCAATTGTCATCAATACCTCTGGTTGTGGCACGACCGTTAAAGACTACGGGCACATGATGCGGGATACTGATTTGGCTAAGGATTCGTTGACGGTTTCGCATTTAGCAAAAGATGTGACAGAGATTCTTATGAAATTGGATTTACCGACCGGCAAACAAGACATGATTGTGGCATATCATGCCGCTTGTTCGCTTCAACACGGGCAGCAGATCAAATCTGATCCAAAGGTTCTTCTTAAACGGGTGGGATTTACGGTGGTCGAACCCAAAAACAGCCACCTTTGTTGCGGTTCGGCAGGCACATATAACCTTTTGCAGCCTGAAATCTCACAAAAATTGAAAAAAATGAAGGTCGACAGCTTAGAGGTGAAGACCCCAGATGTAGTGGCTGCAGGCAATATTGGCTGCATCATGCAGATAGGATCGGGCACACAACTACCGGTTGTTCACACTGTTGAGCTGTTGGATTGGGCAACAGGCGGCAAAATTTCACCCAAATTGTCCACAAATCAGACATAATCGTGCCCTGAACTACCGGTAGCTATAAGTTCAGAAATAGGTTCTGGGGACGAATATGAAATACTTACTGACCATCCTCTTTCTGATCTGCGCAGCAGGTCAGGTTCAAGCAGACAGCCGTCTTAAAACGTTTCGGACGGGTGATGATAGCCGTGGGTGGGAAGCTGTTGGTCGTCTTGATTTCGGCGGACGCAGTTTTTGCACCGGATCATTGATCTCGCCATCGTTGGTTTTGACAGCGGCCCATTGTTTGTATGACATCGACACGAAGAAGCTGCACAACTCGAATGCGATTCAGTTTCGTGCGGGATGGCGCGACGGGCACGCCCAAGCCTATCGCAGCGTGTCGCGCTATTTTGTGCATCCGGACTTTGCTTTGAACAATGGTAGCCGGCATGACAGATTGACCAGTGACATCGCGCTGATCGAACTGGACCGTCCAGTGAATGATACGTCTGTGTTGCCGTTTCCAACTGCCCATCGCCCCAATAAAGGTCAAGCCGTAGGTGTTGTATCTTACGCCCATGACCGCGCCAATAGCCCCTCTTTGCAAGAGACATGCCATATTTTGGCGCGCCAAGGTGGTGTATTGGTGACCTCTTGTGATGTGGATTACGGATCTTCTGGCGCACCAATCTTTTCGATGACGAATGGCAAACCGAAAATTGTCTCTGTTGTTTCAGCCAAAGCAAACTTTCGCGGACAAAAGGTGTCAGTGGGGACGTCCTTGGATGGACCTCTGGAAGATCTGTTGGCTATGGCCAAAACCGGACGCAAGTACTTCGAGAAAGCTGAATTGCATCCTATTATAGGCGAATTGAGCGATGTTGAAGCGGTGGTCGGGTTGCTCAAAAACTAACCCCTTGAAAGACGAAACCTCCATCCCCAGATGAATTGTATCGGACGCTGCATAGCGGGTCCGATACAAGCCTGTCCCCGATGGGAAGGCATTTATTTGGATCGCTCAATGGAGGATACCCATGCGAAATTTTGACCTTACACCGCTGCACCGTGCAACTGTTGGCTTTGATCAAATCACGGACCTGATGGACCGTGTGATCCGCCAAGATGTTTCTCAGCCCAGCTACCCCCCTTACAACATTGAAAAATCTGGAGACGACGCTTGGCGAATCTCGCTGGCCGTTGCAGGGTTTTCGACAGATGACATTGTGATCGAGCAGCGTGAGAACGCCCTGATCATCGCCGCACGCAAGCCTGACGATGCCAGTGAAGCGGGTAAAACCTATCTGCACCGCGGGATCGCAACGCGCGCGTTCGAGCGTCGGTTCCATTTGGCAGACCATGTGAAAGTGACCGAGGCGTCCCATGCAAATGGTATGTTGCATGTCGATCTGCTGCGTGAAGTGCCCGAGGCGCTGAAGCCGCGCCGTATCGCGATTGCCTCGACCAAAGATGTTGAGACGCAGGTCGTTGAGACCTTAGAGGCCTAAGCCGACTTAACATTTGAAATAGAAAACGCCCGAGAATTTTTCTCGGGCGTTTTTGGTTTTTGGGTGATAAGGCCTCAGCTTTTTATCAGGCTTACATCTTGCCGATGGACCAGAAGAAGGTCTCGCCAGAGCTGTCATCCACACCATCGTTGTCGGTGGATACGAACATTTCACCGTCCGCGTCGATGGCCAAGCCTTCGATCTTGTCAACAACATAGCCGTTGTACGATTTGAGATCTGGGATCAAGTCGCGCACTTCTTCTTTGGACACTGTTGGCAGGTCGCCACCAAGGGGGGCAGGCACCATGTCTGAGGCTGGGATACGGAAGATTTTCTTGGTCACAGCGTTAGACCCGATTTGGTTGTCGCGCTCGATGACATAGAAATAATCGCCAGCAGCCACGATTTCGGACATGCCAACCCAACCTTTTGCAGGCTCGGCTTTCTCGTAACGCACAGCGCCCCATTCTTTGGTGTCTGTGTTGTAAGACACAAGCTTCACAGTGTTTTTAGGATCGTCTTTCCATTCGCGTTGAACGGGCATCCAAAGCGTATCACCGACTTTGGTGATGCCTTCAAAGCCAAAGCGTGTCTCAACGCCCATCAACTCAGCTGGAAGGCCGATTTCTGCTTTGATTTCGCCTTTGGCGTTCACGTTATAAAGCGCATGTGGAATAACGCGATCTGTGCGACCTTCTGAGGCGATCCAGAATCCACCTTTGCCGTCCAGCGTGATGCCTTCCATGTCCAGCTTTTGTGCCACATGGCCGCCGCGAGTAACGGTCACAGCATCGGTGATGCGCGCCGGTGTCTGTGTCGCGTCGATGGTAAAGATTGTTGGCTGATAGCCGTAGAAACTGTCGTTTACGGCGTAGATTTTACCAGCAACGTCAGCGTCGCCAACCATGCCAGAAATAGCACCCCAACCGATAAGGGTATCAGCGCCCTCAGATGTCAGTGTCGGGTACTGCGCTGGTGCGTCGGAAAGTTCGTAGACCATTACGTGAGAGCGCACACCGCCATCTTCGATCAAATCGGCCTCGTTGGCTGTCACAAACAGGTTGCGCGATGGAATTGCGATCACGCCTTCTGGTGCGATGCCGGATGGCAAAAGCTGTGTGAACACTGGGTTTGTCGCATCTGTGACATCGTAAACAGAAACGGTAGAGGCACGTTCCGCCAAAACGAAAGCGTAAGTCGTGTCGCCGAATGTGCCGACTTCCATGCCTTCTGGCTCTGCGCCTTTGGCGTCTGAGCGTTTGTCAGGGTAGTGACCGGCTTGGATGATAGCAGTTTCGAAATCGGAACCGGATTCGAACACTTCGGTGCCGTCTTTGTGGAACACAGTGATAGAGCGCGAACCGCCGTCCATGTCGCCTTCATTGGCGATCATGATGTGGTTGTCGTCGAGCCACTGCATGCCGTCTGGTTCGCGCAAACGACCCATTTGGCTTTGGTCAAATATCAAAGCAGCACGTTCGTCGATAGTGTCGATACGCGTCAGATCAACCGCACCTGCTGAGAAGTGGTTGATCACTTCGCCAGCCGCGTTCAAGATCACGATGTGGTTGTTTTCTTGCATCGTCACAGCGATTTCGCCAAGGCTGTTGATGTCAACGAATTCTGGCTCGGGGTCTTCTGGGGAAATCTCTGCAAGGCCAGTGACGTCGATTTTTTGCAAAGTGTCACAGAGCAAGGCTTCGTCTTTCACGCCGACATTGACCATGTAACCAGCAGGCAACTGACCCACACGGCCATCGCCGAGGTCTTCGTCGCGCTCATTCTCAATCGCGACAGACACGAGATCGCCCGCGTGGGAATGCGCAGTTGAATCTGGCTGGCCGCCAAGATCACACATGCCTGTGATGGTGCCGTCTTTCAAATTGATAGACACAAGCTTGCCTGAGGGCGCAGTGAAGCTTTCCGATGTGTTCACTGCGACAAAAGCCGTGTTGCCGATCACGGTCACTGACGTTGGCTCGCCGCCAAGTTCCACATTGCCTTTGGCTTTTGGGTTTTTAGGGTCGGTGATATCGATCAGACCAGCAACGCCAAGCGGGCTGTCCGTGTAGATGACTGTCATGCCGTCTTCGGACGCGCCGATGATTTCGGCAGATGTTTCGCGGCTCAAGTCTTCGCCAGCGGCCATATTGCCGATGGTCTCGAAAGACGCGATGCGGTTGAATGTCATGTCGGCATGCGCGGCCCCAGCGGTCAACGCGAGAGCGGATGCAGCAACGAGCAGGTTCGATTTCATTTGGTAATCCCCTTATCCATAAGATGATGCGGGTGTGATCGCAAAAGCTAACGAAGCTGCGACGATTTTGTTTCAAATTTGTGATACGCATATTTAAGTCAGTATGGTTGACATAAATATCCATTTCGTGCATCTGTGGCGCTCTAAGGGAGAGAGCCATGAATCATACCGATCTATTTGCCCAACGCGCACAGGGCATGAAAGCCTCAGAAATCCGTGAGCTGCTCAAGCTGTTGGATCAACCTGATATCATTTCCTTTGCTGGCGGCATTCCTGATCCTGCGCATTTCCCGCGCGAAGCCTTTGCTGAAGCGATGCAATTTGCCTTGTCTGAGGCCTCAGCGGGCACGGCTTTGCAATATGCCGCATCTGAAGGCTACGTCCCCTTGCGCGAATGGATCGCAGATTACATGGCCTCGCTTGGCGTGCCTTGCGGCATCGACAACATTCTGATCACCGCAGGATCGCAGCAGGCTTTGGATTATCTGGGCAAGCTCTATCTTGATAAACACGACACCGCTTTGGTGGAATGGCCGACCTATTTGGGCGCGCTGGGCGCGTTCAATGCCTATGAGCCAAGCTTTGATCGTTTAAACGCAGGCGAAAACCGCACCCCTGCAGAGATCGCCGAGGATGCAAAATCGCAGGGCGGGCGGGTGAAGTTTTCCTATCTGTCGCCTGATTTTGCCAACCCAACGGGCAAGACTTTGACACGTGATGAGCGTTTGTCAGTTTTGGCCCAAGCCGAAGTGCTTGATATCGCAGTGATCGAAGATGGTGCCTATCAATCGCTGCGCTATGCGGGCGAAGACATTCCATCAATCCTTGCGCTTGAAATGGCTGAGAAAGGCAATATTGACGCCTGTCGTACGGTCTATTGCGGCTCGTTTTCGAAAACACTTGCTCCGGGCTTGCGGGTGGGCTGGGTTGTGGCCGCCAAGCCGGTGATTGCGCAGATGATTCTGCTCAAACAAGCGGCGGATTTACAGACGGCGACCATCAACCAAATCGCGGTCAATCACGTGGCGCGTGCTGTCTTCGATCGGCATGTTGCAACCCTGCGTAAGGTTTACGGGGCACGAATGAGCGCGATGTTGTCGGCTTTGAAAACGCATATGCCACAAGGGATCACGTGGACCTCACCCGAAGGCGGTATGTTCGTTTGGGTTACTTTGCCGACATCGATGAGTGGCAAATATCTGCTTGAGCAAGCACTGGCGCAAAAGGTGGCTTTTGTACCGGGGGCTGCCTTTTATGCCGATGGTGCGACGACCAACACCATCCGTTTGAACTTCTCTATGTCTGGTGAAGCCGTGATAGATAAAGGCGTTGCGCGATTGGCGGATGTGATCCGTACAGCGATGTCCGCTTGAAAATCTACTGTTTGGTAGGGGTTTTGCTCTATAGGTTTTGTAGGCCATAGAATGATTGTTTGGAGGCAGCCGTGATGAATACACATTTTCTGACATTTGCTGTGTTGCCTATCGGTACGTTGGCCGTTTTGGCCGTGGTTGTGCCGCTGTGGGTCACCCCACGCAATACAAGATCGCAACGGCGATTGACTATCTGTGTGGGCCTATCCGCAATCATTCTTTTGGTCATAGGGGCTGTATTTATGGCCGTTCTATATGCTGCCGAAGGCACTGATGTCGGGCATGTTATCGCCAATTCACCTCTTAATGCGGTGATATTTTTCGGCGAACGCTCAGCTTTGGCTGCATTGATCTGGATGCCACTTTTGGCTTTGGCGTGGTTTAGTCTTGCGCAAAAAATTGAGCGTCTCAAAGGCAAGGACGGCATTCGGGTTGGGATGGGCAGCAAACCTGCCAAGGCGCAAACAGCTGGCGAGAGTCAGTCTGAGGCTACATCTGAAGTGCCAACGTCGCTGCAAGAATAATTTACACAAAAGCCTCTCGTGCTTTGCCTCGCTTAACGTTACTCTGTGACCAAACTTGGTATCGTGCCGAGAAGTCGCTTAGTGAGTCAAAATGCTCGGTTTTCTAAAGTTCTTGGTCATCGGATTTGTCGGGCTGACCGTTTTATACGGGCTGTTGTCGATTTATGTGCGTTCGCTCACCCGCGAACGCCTTGAGCAAGACTGGGAAGACGAGGGTTCCATCGGCACCCGCGAAGACTATGTACAAAAAGGGCTCGACGACTACGCCCGATCCTTGCGTCCCAAGCTACTGCTTGGGGTTTACATCCTTCCGCTGATCACGTTTTGCGTGATCTTCTATATGACGAATTTTATGTGAGGCTGCCCAATGCGCTACGTTAAATGGACCCTGATTGCTTTGATCGTGCTTATCGTGGGCAGCTTCGTGCACTACACTTTGCCGCAGCACGATATCGTGCGTGTGGTCGGCACAAACACAGAACGCACCATAATCCCTGGCAATCGTTCGATGTTTTGGTCGTCGGGAGAAGCCACGCGCGACGTGCAATTCATCCAGACGGTTAAAGCCAACGGCCAGACCATGGAATACCGCAACGAGGACACAGGCTGGGGCTGGCCGCCTTATTTTAAATTCGACACCTCAAGCCTCTACACAGAAGCCTCAGACGCGGAATCAGACAAAGCCACGCCAGAATGGTATTCGGTCACGCATTATGGCTGGCGTAACGAAGTCTTGTCGATCTTCCCCAATGCCATCGCGATCGAACCTGTCGCAGGGCCTGACGCCAAAGTCGTGCCTTGGGTGAACATCATTATCTTGGCGGTCTTGGCCATCGTGATGTTGCTTATTTGGCGCATGTGGGTGCAGTTCCGCGAACGCACGATTGATCCACTGGTCGAAGACGCGGGCGAAGCATGGGATGCGGTTGACGACAAAGCTGATGCGCTCAAAGGCGGTATTAAAGGTTGGTTTGCAAGGCTGCGCAAATAAGCGCGGCCTTGGGGCTTTGGGGCTCACGCGCTTTGATACCTATTTTAGATGATAGCGTAAAGCCGCACTGACCAGCAGCACGAGCTTATCGGTCTGCACCACGTCACCCTTTGAAAATACTACCGCGCGGTTGCCGTCATAGGCAAAATCATCGCCGAACAGCGCGCGAAAGTCAGAAATTACCGTCGTCTGGCAATGAACCAAAATCGCAAACCCGCCGGTCTTTGGCAGGCCAAGCCGCAATGTCGTGCCTGATTTTGTCTTTGACGGCAGATAGGCAGGTTGCCCCCATTTGAGGGTCTCTTCAATCTGGCCAATGTCAGCATCGCGGGCGGCGACATCAAAAATCAGCTGACGCAAACCCAAAAGGCCCACGCGCTCAAAAGGTGAAAATTCGGCGAAGACTTGCGCCACCGCCGGATTATCAATGTCATAGACATGGGGCTGTGATGTCTCACTCGCCATATGGAATCCAGATTGTTTTAACCTCGACCGACTGGGCCAACCAATCACGTGCAGCATAGCTGCGCGTATGGCCGTTGTTCACCCAAGTGCGTTTGAGATTGCCAGCACTTTCATGCTCGATGACTTTGGAAATATCCGAGTTGGAAAAGCTCCACACCGCGTCGATATCCAAATGCCCTGCCATGGTTTTAGCCAGATCATCGTGGGAGCCTGTGATAATATTCACCACGCCCGCAGGCAGATCAGAGGTGTCCAGCACCTGATAAAAATCCGTCGCCGCCATAGGATAAGCGTCACTGGCCACGGCGACAATACGGTTGCCCATGGAAATCGCGGGCGCAATAACATCGACCAATCCGCCCAATGGACGATCGTCACAAAACGCGCCGATCACGCCGACGGCTTCATTCATAGCCAAGGCTACGCCGCGCATGGGTACGGGTTTTGCTGCGCCATCAAGCTTGTCGCACCACGCGGCGAATGTGAACAATGTGTCGATGGCATCAGACACTTCTGTTTGGGCTTTGCCAGCCGTTGTGCCGGTCAATGCCTGAATGCGTGCTGCAAATTCATCTGCACGGGCGGACAGGTTTTCACCAATGTAATAAAGGATTTGCGCTCGTAGATGCGCCGTCGCTTTTGTCCAACCTGTGGCACCGCGTGCGGCCTCAACCGCGTTGCGAATGTCTTTGCGTGATCCAATGGCAGTGTGCCCCAAAAGTTTGCCTTTGGGGGAGTAGACCGCTTTGGAATATCCGCTGTCAGGGCGCGCTTGTTTGCCGCCAATGTACATCTTGGCGGTGCGGTCCAGCCCCTCGACATCGATGTCGTCAGGTTTACCATAGGTCTTCGCGGGCTTAATGGCCGCTGATTTTCCGACAGGTTTTGTATAGGCTTGCAAGCCTTCCCAGCCGCCTTCGCGTCCAAAACCGCTTTCGCGAACACCGCCGAAACCAGCCGCTGCATCCATCATATTCGCGCCATTCACCCAGACCACGCCTGCCGTCAGTTTTGGCGCAATGTCCAAGGCAAGGTTGATGTTTTCGGTCCACACACTTGCGGCCAAGCCAAAGCGGGTGTTGTTGGCGACCTGTACGGCTTCCTCTTGCGTGCGGAAGGTGGTGGAGACCAGCACGGGCCCAAAGATTTCTTCTTGCATCAAAAGTGCTGCGCTGTGCATTCCTGTGATCAAGGTCGGTGGGTAATAACAGCCATCAGGGGTTGGAACAGGCTGGTGCACCGTGCCCTCGTGTCCGCCTTGTGTCACCAATGCTGTGATCCGTTCCAATTGCACAGGGTCGACGATTGCGCCGACATCGATGCTTTTGTCCAGAGGATCGCCGATGCGCAGTTTTGCCATCCGCGCAATTAAGCGCGTGTGGAAGGCGTCGGCGATGCTTTCTTGTACCAAAAGGCGTGAGCCCGCGCAGCAGACTTGGCCTTGATTGAAGAAAATCGCGTCCACCAGACCTTCAACAGCGCTGTCCATATCGGCGTCTTCAAACACCACGTAAGGGCTTTTCCCGCCCAATTCCAACGTCAGCGCTTTGCCTGAACCTGCTGTGGCTTCGCGAATGCGGCGGCCTACGCCAGTTGATCCTGTGAAGGCGATTTTATCGATATCATCATGCGTGACGATCATTTCGCCCACAGCGCCGTCGCCGGTGACGATGTTCACGACACCTTTGGGCAGGCCAGCTTCCGTGCAAATCTGCGCAAACAAAAGCGCTGTCAACGGCGTATATTCTGCGGGTTTCAGCACAACTGTGTTGCCCATGGCAATCGCAGGGGCGACTTTCCAAGCCAGCATCAGCAGCGGGAAATTCCATGGGATGATCTGGCCGCAAACGCCCAAGGCCTCACGACCTGGCAGCTCTTCGTCCATGAGTTGCGCCATGCCTGCGTGGTAATAGAAATGTCGCGCGACCAGCGGGATATCGACATCGCGCGCCTCGCGAATGGGTTTGCCATTGTCCAAGGTCTCAAGCACAGACAACAGCCGCGCATGTTTTTGCACCAAGCGCGCCAAGGCATACATGTACTTTGCCCGCGCTTTGCCGCCGATTTTGGCCCATTTGCCTTGCGCTTTGCGCGCGGCCGCCACAGCCATATCGACATCGCTTTGCGTGGCTTGGCTCACTTGCGCCAGCACGTCACCGGTGGCGGGATTTTTGGTGTCAAATGTGGTTGCTGGGTCTGTCATCTTACCATCAATGAAGTGGCCAAAGCGATCGCCATTATCAACCAACCAGCGCAAAGCCTCAGCCGCGCTTTCAGGGGCTGTGCCGTAATCCATGGTCTCGAATATGTCTTTTACTGTCATCTGGGGGCCTCAATGGCTGTCGTGTTTATCTATATGGTAGAGCGGTCTAGACCATTATTCAGGCCGAGGATTAGCCAATGGCATGTCGATGCGCGGCGGAATAGCGGCCCGTCACATGGTGCTCTAACTGCCGCTCAATATCGCCCAAAAGGCTGGAGGCGCCAAAGCGGAACATATGGGGCTGTAGCCAGTGATCGCCAAGCTCTTCTTTGATCAGGCTTAGGTAAACCAAGGAATCTTTGGCTTTGGAAATGCCGCCTGCGGGTTTGTAACCGACGCGGAATCCTGTGCGGGCGTGAAAATCGCGAATGGTGCGGATCATGGTCAAGGACACGGGCAGGGTCGCGTTGACGCTTTCTTTGCCCGTTGATGTTTTTATGAAATCCGCGCCCGCCATCATGCAGACATAAGACGCGCGTGCGACATTGCGCAGCGATCCCAACTCGCCCGTGGCCAAAATCGCTTTCACATGGGCCTCGCCACATGCCGCGCGAAAGGCGCACATTTCGTCATAAAGCGCCTGCCAGTTACCAGTTAAAACATGGCGACGAGAAATTACGATGTCGATTTCGCGCGCGCCTGCTTTGACACTTTCCTCGATCTCTTGCACGCGCAAATGAAACGGGGACAGACCTGCAGGAAAACCGGTGGACACGGCGGCAACAGGAATGCCTGTGCCTTGCAAAGCCTCGACTGCGGTTTCGACCATATCGTGATAGACACACACAGCGCCTGTGGTGATGTGATCCATACCGAGCGCATCCAAAATGTCGTGGCGCACTGGGTTGGCGGCTTTCGCACACAGGCGTTTGACGCGCCCTGCGGTATCATCGCCCGCTAAAGTCGTCAGGTCAATCATAGTGATCGCCTTAAGCAGCCAAGCCGCTTGGTGGTCTTTCTTGACCGAGCGTCGTGCAGGCAAGGTGGCGCAGCGGCGCTCGATAGCGGATGTGTTGGCCTGTGCGCCAAGCGCCCAATCCAAATCCAGCGGCACGCCTGTGTTGCGCGGCTCATGCACTTGCGGCAGATGCGCATTCAGTTGCGTTTTGGTCACTTCAGTCGTTGTCATCGTTGCGGGCTCCGTCTGCCTGTCTGCGCGCCTAGGCTGGCATGATGTGTGAGCTTTGGCAATGTTTGACCTGTTGGTCAAATGCTTTGGGCAGAAATGATCGCAACGTCACAGCAAGACGTCGCGTTTTGGGCAAGTTTGGGTGACAGGCAGGCCCAAACCAAGTAAAGCCTCGGATTAGAGAGCTAAAAACAATAGGTGACTTATGTCTAACCCAACGTCCTTTGATCGGTCTATAAAGATTGCGCCCTCAATCTTGGCGGCTGATTTTGCAAATTTTGGTCAAGAAATCGAAGCCGTCGAGGCCCAAGGCGCCGATTGGATCCACGTTGATGTGATGGACGGGCATTTTGTACCCAACATAACGTTTGGTCCGGCAACCTGCAAAGCGATCCGTCCGCATATCAAAACCGTGATGGACGTGCATTTGATGATCGCGCCAGTCGATCCGTTTATTGATGCTTTTGCGGATGCCGGAGCAGATTATATCACCGCGCATTTGGAAGCTGGCCCCCATATTCATCGCACCTTGCAAGCCATCCGTGGGGCAGGGGCCAAAGCTGGGCTGGCGCTCAACCCCGGTACGCCGGTCGAGGACATGGCCTATCTTTTGGATATGGTCGATCTTGTCTGCATCATGACGGTGAATCCTGGTTTTGGCGGGCAAAAGTTTATCCATTCGCAGGTCGAAAAAATCCGTACTTTGCGCGCTATGATCGGCGATCGTCCCATTCATATCGAAATTGATGGCGGTGTTGATCCGACAACAGCTCCGCTTGTGGCGGCTGCTGGTGCGGATGTGTTGGTCGCAGGATCTGCTGCCTTTAAAGGCGGATCTGTCCAAAATCCTGCACCATATGGCACAAACATCGCAGCGATTCGCAAAGCGGCTGAAGGCGCTGCTTAAGTTACATCAGTTTTGAATTCAGTTTCTTGGATGATCTACTGCAACGCGCGTCTCCATGTGTTGGAGTTGCACGCTTTTGCTATCAACTTGGTGTTTTCTTTTAGAAGCTTGGGGGATCGGAATCTTGCGCAGGCATTGGTTCGCGTCCCTATGTCACTTTGACCGCATCGAAAGTTATTGCGTGTCTGGGGCCAACTCTCCTTGGGTCGCGGGCAAGAGAAAGTTTACATTGTCTTTTGCGGCCAAGGTGACGATGTCGTCTTCGTAGTTTAAAGACAAATCGTGTATTATTTCCGCAGTCCATCCGGGCACAGTACACGAGGCTGTCATAACGCTTTCATCGGCATATTTGTCTAAAAAAGCCAGCACAGCGCGCTCGTATTGAATGGCGGATGTGAGTGTGTGATTGCGCAAGAATTTCCGAAATCTTTCGACGCCCTCTGGTTGAAGCGAATCCGAAATGGCGGCTATTGTGCCACGTATAGGGGTGTCCTCGGGGACATTGGCAACTTGGCGTAGGATGCGTGGCCAAATGAGAGGCGTGTCTTCTTCACACCACATAGTAATTTGCGCTTTGGGCATCGCCTCTTGCAGTTGTTCAACAGGGGCCACCCAAGACAAATCCATAGGATCGTTTGATTTCAAAAACCACTTCAAAGATGCGGGTGTGGAAGGTGCCGTCAACGCGGCATTTATCAAAAAGGCAGGGTTTCGAATAGCCATCGTGATGTGCACATCATGCTGGGAAAAGAGTTCCGCAACGCGTGAGACAGAGGCGCCGATCTCTGTGTAGAGTTGCCCGCCTTTGAACATCATGTTGCGGTCGCCAGCCCAGTCTTCGTTGATCATGATTAGGTGCTGAGCTTCCGTTTGTTTGCCCAAAATCTGCGCCAAAACGGCATCTTCCTCATCGGCGATCGGTGGCAAGCCATCAAGCCGGGTCAGTTCGTTCGCTATAATGGGCCGATAGTGACTTGGGCTAGAGGTCGCAATATTCAGGCGTCCAAATGCGCGTTCACAGGATTTTATCGCCCCAACGAGACGCGGTGTGCGTGTTTGATGGGCGCCAATGTGAAGCGTGATCCGCATGGTGTGTCCTATTCTCCGAGCCTCGATTGCAAGCGTTCTGGCGCATTTCTTTTAATGCGTGGTTTCTCCACGCTCAACCGTGAAGAAGAATTTTTCGTCATGATCTGCCTGAACAACTTCGTCAGGCACGCTTTCCGGTCCCATCAAGAAGATGTTCGCGCCGAAATGATGATGCATTCGGGCCAGTTTTTCCATACGGTCGCCGGTTAACTCTTCGTAGAATTTCGAATAGTTTTCCGTTGCCCGCAAAGCATCGATTTTTTCGCGGTGGGCCGTCACACATTCCTCATGTTGGGCGCGAATGTCTGGATCGGCCAGCATCTTGTCGTACTCAACTTGCAGCTTGGGGATCATACGTTGGATCGACCGCTCTTCGACGTAATTGTTGTTCATACGGAACCAATATGCGAGGCCTTGATCGCGGTCGACGTGGTTCACACGACCCCGATCTCGTTTGACCAAAAAACTTTCGGCTGAGCGCACGGCATAGTGATTGAGTTGCACCAAGTCATACCCGTAGGTGTCGGCGTTTGACCGCCAAGCATTGCGATATTCTTCGCGTGGCATGGGCTTGCCAGAGCCATTGTACCAGCGGATTTTGTCCCAAACCTGTGGCTTCAAGCCCTTAGGGCGGTGCACGCCAAGCTTTTTAAACAGCCCGACATTTTTGAAAAGGGTTTTGAAACCCCATGCTTGGTGCGGTTTGTTGGCAAATTCGGGGGCGCAATTGGTGAACTGGTCCACCAAAAAAGCGTCTTCGTATTTGTGCACATCGTTGTTGCCAAACAGGCGCCATGTGCATGAAATCAAGTTCGCGTCAGGCAGGGCGTCGAACAGGGCGGGCAGGGTGCCATCGCCGACTTTGATGTCGATAAATTCATCCACATCCATTGAGATCGCCCAGTCAGATTTTTTGTAGACGTCTTCTTTTTCCGCCTGTTGCAACGCGTGGTGTTGTGGTTTGAGACCCGTGCCATGAAAGGCATTGTCGCGGTGTTGCAAAAAACCTTTTTTCTGCATCAATTCCAAAAGCGTATCTGTGCCGTCGGTGCAATCATTGGTGTAGACCAAAAAGCCTGTGACCCCGATAGCACGGTGGTAGGCGATCCATTCCAAGATGAACGGCCCTTCGTTTTTCATGCAGGTGACGATGGCCACAGAGTTGTCACCCTTTGGCGGCTTGGTCACGTCTTCTTTTGGCATGAAAACAGGTTTGTAGCCCCATTCTTTCTTGGCCATTTTAATCAGCTGATCGTTCTCGATCAAAGAGGCCTTGGGGACAATTTTTGACACTGTTTTGGCGATATGGCGCAGGCCCATGTACCGGAAAAACGGATAACCCACTTTGGCATCTGCACCGCCGATACGGATCAAGCGAAAAACCGCACCCTCTGACAGTTTGGCAGGGGCTGCACACCAGCGCCCTCGTTTCTTTTTTTCGTCAAACTGGACGCAGATATGATCGGCGAACCGCACGGCGTCTTGGTCGCGTGCACGCCAAGGATAGCACTGACTGCCCACAAGTTGCACCACACCGTTTTCAGCCGTTTGGGCCAAATCGAAAACCGACGCGTCACCGTTGTGCGGTATCAGATCGTAAACCTCGATGTTGGCAATAGCTCGGGCGGTCTCCAAGTACCGTCTTCGCAGCAGTTCATAGACCAAAACATCGGCCAACGGTGATGACCAAGGCTCTGGATTTGGAATGGCCATACGGTCTTTGCCCGGCGCGCCCGGTGTGGCGAAAGGGTGGTTTTCAGACGGTGATTTTCGATTGCCCAAGGGTTCGGTAACATCAACAACAAGAACGCGCAAATCGGCTTGCAGGGCGGCCAAGCCAAATTCAAGTCCAGCAAGAAAATTTGGATCTGTATCAGGTGCTGCCCTGTTTAAAATCACGGCCCCTGTCAGACCTTGGTGTTCGACGTGAAAGGCCAACCATTCCAGTACGGCTTCTGACGTCTCGCCATTCCGCGTCGCCAAAGCCACGTTGCGTCCTGCCATGAGCTCGGGTTGCGGCTTCACAGGCGTGATTTCGCGGGGATGTCCGGCCAAAGTGGCCGTGATGACGTCGGTTGTCGGCGTACCGATGATCCAAGGCGCATTGCCAACCGAGCGGAGTTCCCCGTCCTTAAAGATATCTGTGGCGATGGAGTTGGGCAAAAAGCTTGTGTGATCAAAAAATAGCTCAACCTTGCCGCTAGGTGTGGTCACTGCGTCCAAAAGGGTGATGTTCCCAAAGACCTGAGCTTCGATACAATGTGTGATAAGTTCAGCCATTTGGGTCCTCAGAGACAAGAGATTTAAGTCGTGTGATATGTGCACCAAGCTGCGCTTGTGTCGGGGGCGTCGAACCGGCCAGCAGTTCAAGCTGCCACATGAACTCTATGATGGGCCGTTTAGATGTAAGCGTGGCAAGTGCTTTGCGGTGCTGCGCCACACTTGCGGCGTGCAACGCATTAAGATCCGAAAGGGTTTCACGCACCGCTTGCGCGGCAGCTCGCATGGGTGCGATGCGTAGATCTTTGACGCTGTTAAAATTGCGCTCTGCCCAATAGCCTGCTGCGATGGGTTTATCCATATGATTGGGCAAGCCACGCGCGGATTTAAGCACGAATTCTTCGATGGAGCGGACCGAATAATGGTTGAGCCAAGCGCGTTCGCCCTGATGTGGGACGCCATATAGATTTATACGCGATTGCTGTGCCGCGAATTCTGGCGGCAAGCGTTTGTTTGAGGCGGTTTGCCAATGCGCGTCCTTGCCCTTCGGGCGGTGAATGCCCAATTCGCGAAAGGCCTGCGGCCTATGTAGCGTTTTGAAAAAATGCGCCAAAGGCAGATTGATGCCGTCAGGGGCCGCATGGATGAACCGCTCCGACACCGGTTGATCGATATATGTGCCATGTCCTGAATGTCCAAACAAATGCCAACGCAGCGGCACAGCATCAGCATTGCCGATCAGGTCGTCCATCGGCAAGCCATCCAAGACGAGGTATTCATCAACGTCAAAAAACAAAGCGATATCAGCCGACTTATATCTATCATGTCGGGTCAACAGCTTCATGGCTTGCCATTGAACCGAGGCATCGCCTTCGGGTTCAAACGGCAAATGAGTCACAAGGCCCTTTTCTTGCAACGCGTCCAACAGGGTGTCGGTGCCGTCCATGCAATCATGGGAGGCAATCAAAAAATGGGTGAATCCGGTGGACAAATGATGCGCGATCCAATCAAGAACCCACGGGCCCTCATTGCGGATGCATGTGATCCCAACTGCGTTCAAACCAAAATACCCCGGATTCGCCACTGGCCGCCACGCGACCTTTTCAAACTTTATGTCTGATATTCTTTGGAAATGGGTCTCATACCCCCTTGCCTAAGTCAAGGTTCGCCCGTTTCAGCGGCACCTATAAGCCTTGTTTTTCATCGAATGCCTCAAAGCCCCATGAGTGCTGGACGGATGGTGACCGGATGTTTAAGATTCCCCTTAGAGCAGGTCGTGGCTTTGGCTAAAATGCCGGAGCAAAGATAGTAAAAAAAGGGCGGTTTGCGCCCGAGGATGCAGGTTATGTCAGAACTTCCCGAAATTGCGTCATTGTGGATTGGTGGGCGCCTGAGCTGGCTTGAACAGCTCTGCTTGAAAAGTTTCGCAGATGCGGGGCACCACACAACTTTGTATTCGTATGAACCGATCCCCAATGTGCCCGAAGGGGTTCACACGGCGGATGCGGCGGATATTTATCCGGCTGAGCCCATGTTGCGCCACGCGCGGACGGGTAGCCCTGCGATCCACGCGGATATGTGGCGCCTTAATTTACTCAAGCAGACCGACAAGATTTGGGTTGATGCGGACATGTATTGTTACCGCCCCTTTGATTATAGCTCGCCCTATGTCTACGGTTGGGAAAAAGAGGGCCTTGTGTGTAACGCCGTTTTGGGCCTGCCACGCGACAGTAAAACGCTTGACGCGTTGCTCAACTTTTTCAAAGACGAATATGCGATCGCGCCTTGGTTTAAAGACTGGCAGATCCGTGAGCTTGAAGCTGAACGGGACGCAGGCAAACCTGTACATATGACGGCGCAAAACTGGGGCTTTACGGGGCCTGCCTCTGTGACCCATTTCTTGATCGAGACGGGCGAAATCGAACATGCGCAGCCAGAGCCTGCGTTTTACCCCGTGAGCTTCCCTGATCGCAATCACATGATTCAAAGCCGTTTCAACGTGGAAGAACGCTTTACAGATGACACCAGAGGTGTACATTTTTGGGCTCGCCGGATGAAACCGCGCTTGGAGGAAAAAGAAAACAATGTGCCGCGTCGTGGGTCTTTCATGCATGGCTTGTTGGCCAAGCATGACATCGACCCATCGAAAGCGCCGATCCCTGCGAAAAAACCGAACGCGAACGCCAAAGCCCCGACTGATGACGCGAAATTCCAAGCCGAGATCGGGCTGGCCGCGCTCAAAGCCGACTCTTCTATGGACAAGCTTTGTCGCGATTTCTTGGTGGATAAACAATTTATCAAAACATGCCGTGACACGATTTCTCAAAACGCAGCAAAGCTGTTTGAGAGCGAAGAGGATTGAAGGCTAATGACACACATTGAAGATCTCGTTGCAAATTATCCGCACCGTAGACATTTTTTGCAAACGGTGAACTTGCCGACTGTCGCCCCAAACGGGCAGTCGTTTTTGTATATGAAAAATCACAAATGCGCCTGCACCACGGTGATCGCGACGCTCATGAGCTTGCTGGCAAAACAGCAAGGTATTGAAGAAGAAATTTCAATGGATTCTGTGCACGCTCCGCCCAAGTCAGTGTTGCTAACGGGGCCGCGTGGGCTCAGCAATGAAAGTGTGATGGCAGCGATCGCGGATCCTAAGGTGTTTAAATTCTCTATTGTGCGCGATCCAGTAACACGCACAGTGTCTGCATATGCTGATAAAATCGCATCTGGTGATAAGCAAAAGGCCAAGCTGATGAAGTACCTTGGTCGCCCTGCGGACAGCAACATTACGCTCAAGCAGTTTATTGCGCTTTTGGCCTCTGATGAGGGTGCGCGCAATCTGGACCGTCATTGGCGCTCGCAACGTCAAGAGATTTCTTATGACCATATCCCGTTCGATTATATCGGTACAGTCGAAGACATCAAACCTGCGATGGGTCATATTGTTAGCAAGATTTTTGGTGATGAAGCCGTGGCGCAGGTCGTCGATACACGCACCTCTATGGGGCATAAAACGTCGTCGAAAGCTATGATCGCGACATTGATTGACCGCGATATGAGGAACCTTCGCAAAGCATTTGGGCCCGACTTTGAAATGTACGAAGCGGTGCAGTCTAAACTGGCAGCAGCAAAATGATGGATGGCGACGCCAGCCCAGCCACAAAGTCTGATTGGCGCGAAGAACTGCGTCAACTCGGAGCCTCTGAAGGTTTTTATGAGGAGTTGGGCGACAAGCACACAGCTTTGCATATCAAACGTGGTTCGACGTTGATTGTGACCTTTGAAAACCTTGACCACGTGTTTGAAGATGGTGAAGGGAAAATGCCTTGGGGCTTTGACTTCGTGACCAAACGCGGTTGGTCGATGCTTGGACTGATGGCGCATGATTGGACGTGGTATCGCGATGAAGATGTTTATGCGTTTTTTGATCGCTTGAAATCTGAAGGTTTTTTTGACAGTTTCGAGCGGGTGGTGTTCTACGGTGCGTCCATGGGGGGCTATGCGGCTGCGGCGTTTTCTGCGGCCTGCCCAGGGGCAACGGTTGTGGCTATTTCACCGCAGGCGACATTGTCGCGAACAGATGCCAGCTGGGAAACGCGCTATCGCAAGGCATGGAAGCGCGATTTTTCCACGCGATACGGGTATGCACCTGACATGGTTCAGTCAGCAGAGAAAGTGTTTTTGTTCTACGACCCTTTCGCGCCCTTAGATGCAATGCATGCCGCGCTGTTTCGTGGCGATAACGTCGTCAAACTGCGCTGTCGGTACTTTGGGCATCGCATCGCATCAATGTGGATCCGTTTGGGTATTTTAAAGCCGATTGTCGAGCAATCTATTGCTGGGACATTGACGGAACCTGTTTTTTATAAAATGCTGAGGGCACGCCGCGAAGATGCGCGGTTTCAACGAGAAATGCTTGAGCGTCTTGAAAAAAAAGATCGTCCTTGGCTTGTCGCAATGTATTGCGACGCAGTTCTTGGGCGACGAGGTGGTCCTAAATTTCGACAAGCGATGAGGGCAGCGCGTAAAAAAATGAGCCACTAAAAGTGTCTCTGTGGATAAAGTGGGTTATTGGTGCTAGACAATTACAAAGCATATATTCGGCGCGACCCTGATGCGCCAAACTCCAAGACGACGCGCGCCAGTGTCCTGACTGCTCGGCTTCGCGCCGCCATATTGCGCGGGGAACTTAAGTCAGGGCAAAAGGTCAATCTTGATCGGTTGCGTGACAAATACGGTGTGTCGTTGTCGCCTCTTCGCGAAGCCATTTCGCGTCTGTCCATCGATGGTTTGGTCCACACTCAGGACCAGCGTGGGTCAACAATAGCGCCAATGACTCTGCGCGAACTGACAGAAATCGGACGGTTGCGGCGTGAAGTCGACGTTCTTGCGATGCGCACGGCAATGGCGCATGGCGGAACTGAGTGGCGGTCAAACTTGCGAACTATGGCGGTTGAACTTCACACTGCGTCGCAGTCGACAGCGGCCGAGTATTTTGACGAAATTTGGTCCATTGCTCATACGAATTTCCATAAGGCTTTGGTCAGCGGCAGTCAAATGCCGATGTTGAACGCCTTTTGTATGAATTTGCATGATCTTCATGATCGATATCGACGCCAATTGTCACCTCCAGACGTTTCTTATTCTGGCCTGTGGCGTGAACATGCGGAAATTGCGTCATGTGTCTTGAACGGTAGCGCGGATGTGGCGGCGCTTGCACTGCAAGCACACTTTGACAAGGAAATTGCAACTCTTGCCGAGCGGCTTGAAAACGCGTCATAAAGAGTTGGGCCACTATCGGCGCGACATTTGTGAAAGGCGACCCAAATGACTAAGAAGATTTTCATTCTAAACGGGCCAAATCTAAATCTTTTGGGCAAGCGCCAACCTGAAATTTACGGTCATGACACGCTTGACGATGTCGCCGCCAACTGCGCTGCTTTGGGGGCTGATCTCGGTCTGGAAATTGAGCTGAAACAGTCCAATTTTGAGGGCGGCATTGTCGAGATGATCCACGATGCGCGCGAACAAGCGGCTGGCATCATCATCAATCCGGGCGCCTACACGCATACATCTGTGGCAATTCTGGACGCGCTCAACACCTTTGAAGGCCCTGTTTTTGAAGTGCACATTTCAAACGTCCACAAACGCGAATCCTTTCGCCACCATTCCTATGTCTCACTGCGCGCGGACGGCGTGATGGCTGGATTTGGTGTTCAGGGCTATGAATTGGCTTTGCGCCGCATGGCTGTTGTTCTGAACTGATATCGTTGCTTTAGCGCCTCAGGCGAATGGCTAGCCATGACAAAATACTGGGAGCGATCGCGATCAAAATCACGATGCGCGCCAGATGATGCAAGGCGATATAGGCGACGTCGCCGTTCATCGCGATGGCGACCAGCGACATTTCTGTCAAGCCTCCCGGCGCGTAAGCCAGTAAGACTTGTTGGGTCGTTTGGCCAAACATGCTGTGCAATGAGACGGCAAACCCCAAAGACACAGCCAGCATCACAGTGGTGGCGATGGCACTCAACACCAGCGTCTCAACGATTAGCTTTGAGGGCGCCCCCATAAAGCGACAGCCCATCATGGTGCCCAAAATGATTTGCGAACAAATCACCAAAACGGGCGGTGGCGCAGAGTGCGAAATCCCTGTCATATGGGCGATAGCTGATAAGATCAGGGGGCCTAACAACGGCGCTGCTGGCAGTTTCAGCGCTTTGCCCAATACCCAGCCAAGCACGGCGCAGCTTAGTAGAATTGCCCCGCTTTTAAAATCAAACGCAACCTGTGTACCGCTGGGCACCGCAGCACTGGCGACATTATAGCCCAAAACAAGTCGAAAATAGACGGCGATGAACGACACAGTGACGACAATACGCGCGGCGTGCGACAAGATGATCCGCTTTTCATCGCCACCAAGTTCACCGCCAATGATGGTCATTTCATTCAAACCGCCGGGCATGGCAGAAAAGAACGCGGTCACTGGATCAAGTCGTCCGATTTTGATGTACAGCGGGACCACCAATGCGGCCGCGACAGCGATGTAGATGACCAAACCGATCAGCGAGAATGCCCATTCTTGTAAATGTGAAAAGGTCTGCGTGTCAAAACCCGCGCCCAGCATAATGCCGATCACTGGCATGACATAGGGGCGCAAACCGCCAGGGCCTTGCAGTGGCACTTTTACGATCACGGCCAAGAAACTGGCAAACATGGCCCCAAGCATCCACGGCAAGGGCAAACCCAAAAGTGAAAACGCAAGACCGCCGCCTGTTCCAATGGCCAAAGCCAATGCAATTTGAGGTGATTTGAGGGGCAGCGTGAGGTTGAATTTCAAAATGAGACCAAAAGTTGTTTCCGAGTGTTTATACGCTCGCGATTTTGAAATGCGAGTAAAAACAGCCCAGCATATCTATGAATGGCATGCATGTTCAGGCGAGCTCCGTTGCCCAAACGCAGAAAATTCCACCGCGCGAGAACTGAATTTTGTGGTTCATCTCGGTGAAACGCCCTTTTATTTGTGGTTATCGGTGCCAAAACCCATTATTTAAACACAACTGTCATCAACGGAGACTGTCTCAGTGCTCGATATTACTCATGTCAAAACTGTTCTTGCAGATCACTACGACCTTGCGCCTTCCCCAGAATTGGCCGCAAGCATGCAAGATATCTATGACAAAATGTCCCGCGTTGTATCGCCCGTTGAGTGGGCCATTTACGCCCCATACGTCAAAGCGATCAATGAATTAAAGGTCAAACGCAACGCGGTGATTTTGGGTCACAACTATATGACGCCCGAGATTTTCCACGGTGTGTCTGATTTTGTGGGCGACAGCCTTCAGCTTGCGATCAAAGCCACCGAAGTCGAGGCCGATGTGATCGTGCAGGCCGGCGTGCACTTTATGGCAGAGACCTCAAAAATTCTCAGCCCAGACAAAATCGTGCTGATGCCTGACATGGACGCTGGGTGTTCCTTGGCCGAAAGTATCACGGCAGAAGGCGTCGAACAGATGCGCGCCAAATACCCCGGTGCGCCTGTGGTGTCTTATGTGAACACAACCGCCGAGGTGAAGGCTGCGTCTGACATTTGCTGTACGTCTTCGAACGCGGTGCAGATTGTTGACGCTATGGAAAGCGATACGGTCATCATGACGCCGGATCAGTTCCTTGCGCAAAATGTCGCAAACCTGTCCAAGAAAAAGGTCGTATTCTGGGAGGGCTCGTGCATCGTGCACGAATTGTACAAAGCAGAAGATCTGCGCGCATACCGCGAAAATGATCCAGAGGTGAAAATCATCGCGCACCCTGAGTGCACGCCTGAAGTGGTCGCCGAAGCCGATTTTACTGGCTCCACCAGCGGCATCATCAAATGGGTTCACGACAACAAACCCGCCAAAGCGATGTTGATCACGGAATGTTCGATGGCGTCCAACATCGCGGATGAGCTGCCGGAAGTTGAGTTCGCGAAGCCCTGTAATGCTTGTCCGTTCATGAAGAAAATTACGCTCGAGAAAATCTTGTACGCGCTGCACACCATGGAAGGCCAAGTCGAAATTGACCCTGAGATGGCCGAAAAAGCCAAGCTGTCTGTAACGCGGATGATTGATTTGTCTCGCAAACTGGGTTTGTGATCTAAGTCATGAAAGAGATCAAAACAGACCGTATCGTCATTGTTGGCGCTGGCCTTGGTGCCCTTTATGCAGCTCTCAAATTGGCACCGCGGCCTGTTGTGATGATTTCCCCAGAAGTCTTGGGCGAAGGCGCAAGCTCTGCTTGGGCGCAAGGGGGCGTTGCTGCGGCGATGGACCCTTTGGATGATCCCAAAAATCACGCAGCCGACACTGTGAAAGCTGGAGCAGGGACCGTGGATGCTGAGGTCGCTGACTTGGTGACGTGTCATGCGCGCGACTACATTTTGGATCTCACCCGTATGGGCGCGCCCTTTGATCGCACGGATGACGGCGGCTATGTAATGTCGCGCGAGGCCGCCCATAGCTATGCCCGCGTTGTACGGGTCAAAGGCGACCAAGCGGGTGCCGAGATTATGAAAGCCCTGATTGAGCAGGTCCGCGCAACGCCTTCTATTCAAGTGCTTGAAGGCACTATGGCAACGGCCTTGGACACGCAAGATGGCAAGGTGACGGGCATCGCGATTCAAGACTCTGCCACGGGACGTTCATCGCCGATTATGTTGCGCGGTTCGGCGTATCTTTTGGCGGGGGGGGGCTCTGGCGGGCTTTACGCAATCACAACCAACCCGCCCCGTATTCGTGGGCAAGTGATTGGCATGGCCGCGCGTGCAGGGGCTGAAATCACCGATGCTGAGTTCGTGCAATTTCATCCTACAGCGATGGATGTGGGCGAAGATCCGGCACCTTTGGCGACCGAAGCTTTGCGCGGCGAAGGCGCTATTTTGGTCAACAAAGACGGTGAGCGGTTCATGCAAGCCGTTCATCCAGATGCAGAACTTGCGCCGCGTGATGTTGTGGCACGTGCGATTTTCTCACAGTGGAAAACGGGTATGCGTCCGATGTTAGACACGCGCGAGGTTTTGGGTGAGAGCATCAAAACGCAGTTTCCGGCCGTGGCCGAAGCCTGCGCACGCAATGGTATTGATCCCGCGCTAGAGCCCATTCCCGTGGCCGCTGCCGCGCATTATCACATGGGCGGTATTGCCACTGATACAGATGGGCGTGCCAGCCTTGGTGGGCTTTGGGTCTGCGGTGAGGCGTCATCAACGGGGCTTCATGGTGCGAACCGGTTGGCCTCGAACGGATTGCTTGAGGCTTTGGTTTACGCGCGCATCTGTGCCGATAATATCATTGCTGCTGTGCCTGCCTCAAAGGACGCTGCCATCAATACGCCACTGGATATTCAGTTTGAAGAGGGCGGCGTTGCCCCCGATCCTGAGGTTGTGATGAGCCTGCGTCAGACGATGACTTCGTTGGTTGGCGTTGTGCGTGATGAGGCGGGGCTTCGGGCCGCCTTGCGCAAAATTGATGCGCTCGAGGCCGCTCATGCTGACAGCCCCTCGTTTATGAATATGTGTGCCACTGCCACCTTAATTGCGGGCTGTGCGCTGTTGCGTCGTGAAAGTCGCGGTGCGCATGAACGCTCTGACTTCCCTGAGACGGATGCGGGCGAGGGCGTTCGCTCCAAGGCCCAATTGACAGATATGCTCGCGTTGCGGGCCAAGATTTCTAAGGACACAGTATGAGTTTTTCCACCGTTCCCGATCTCGTGCTTGAACCGATGGTGCGCAGTGCGTTGCTTGAAGACTTGGGCTCTTACGGCGATGTGACCACTCGCGCTGTGATCCCCGCCAGCACGCAATATGATGCCCGCATCAACGCACGCGAAGACGCGATTGTCTCTGGGATGCAAGTGGCCGCTTTGGCGTTTCGTCTTGTCGATCCGAAGCTTGTGATCGAAGTGCATATCGCGGATGGGCAAACTTGCGTGAAAGGCGACACTTTGATGACCATCAAGGGTGCGGCTTCCTCGATCTTGTCGGGCGAACGCGTGGCGTTGAATTACGCGGGGCGCCTTACAGGCATCGCGACCAAAACCGCTGGTTTCGTGGCCGAGGCCAAAGGCACCAAAGCTCGTATCACTTGCACGCGTAAAACCACACCGAACATGCGCTTGGTTGAAAAACTGGCCGTGCTGCATGGGGGAGGGTTCAATCACCGTTATTCGCTGTCTGATGCCATCTTGATCAAAGACAACCACATTGCAGCCGCCGGCGGTGTGCGCGAAGTTCTTGAAGCCTCCAAAGCCCATGCCAGCCACATGATGGCCGTCGAGATCGAAGTTGATCGTCTGGATCAATTGGCTGAGGTTTTGGACGTCGGCGGGGCCAGCGTTGTGTTGCTCGACAATATGGACAACGACACCCTGTGCGAGGCTGTGGCGATGGTTGCGGGGCGGATGCTGACCGAGGCCAGTGGCAATGTCACTCTGGACCGTATCGCGTCAATTGCGGCGACTGGCGTGGATTACATTTCATCTGGTGCGCTGACGCATTCTGCGCGCACTGTTGACCTTGGGCTTGATTTTTAAGTCGCTCAGCTCGGTCTCAACTTTACGGATAATGTATAACTTCGGCGGCACTCTATGCCAGGTCACAAATCTCAGGCCGCGCCTGGAAGCAACGGCAGGTGTGGATAGGCATTTTGGCGGTCTTGAAATGACAAGATCGACGGCTTGACCACAACGCCCGTGTCAATGTTGCCGCTGGCAACACCCGGCTGCATGGGATTGATGCCGCGACAGTGCAGGATGTCCCGACATTCGCGCAAATCCTACCTGAGCTGCGCCCTATTATGGAGGCGCATCCACTTGTTCAACACAGCCGCTTTGATGAAAAGGCATTTGATACGGCATGCAAACGGGCCAATCTGCCGATTTTAAAGTCGGTTTGGACCGATAGTGTGGCTGTTGCGTGCAAGGCTACCGGAACATTGGGCGGCCACGCTGGTTGGTCATAAGTCAGCACGGTCAGAGAATGGGATCACCTATGGCATCTATTCAGCAGGTATCTCTGACGCACAGAAGCGGTCCATCGTGGATCAGATACGGTTGCCAATGCCCACAGGGGTCTAGGTAACATCATCACCTCGGCGGGCCATGACGGTTCGCCGGGGGTCCACTTTGCTTTCTTTTTGCCCCAGTAACCGCCTCAGTTAGAAGGATGACGCAGTAAAGGCGATGCAAACCAATAGACCTCAATGTCTCCTACCACCCCAGCCATTTTCACCATCATCAACAAGCATAGACCCAGCAGACGAACACGCTGAGGAATGCCCCAGATTTATGCCTCCTGTGGTCTCTTACCTTTGTTACTTCTTCTTTCGTAAGGAGGGAGGGGGAATAGGTATAAGCCGCCCGTTTTTTCAAATTGCTGAATCCAACTCCGGTGACTCTTGCTGGGATCGAAGTTGCGCATATGATCCAAAAAAGTCCGTTTGACCAGTCAGAGTAGTCTGACTTCACACAATTCTCTGCATTCGCTGGATAGGTGTATCCGCTCGTAGAGCCACCTTCGGCGCGCCGGAAACTTTGCAACACTATCAGCCAAGTTAGGCAATCTGCATTGGGCTCTGTAGGTTGGGCACAGATACGGTTCTGATTTGTTCCAACCTTGGCACAGCGGATAACAACCGTTTGGTATAGGGGTGCTGCGGATCGTTTAGAACCTTATGGGTTGGGCCGGTTTCCACGATTTCCCCTTTCAGCATCACGGCAATCCGGTGGCTGACTCGTTCGATCACGGCGATATCATGGCTGATAAATAGCATCGAAACCCCGTCGCGTTGTTGGATGTCCGCTAAAAGATCGGTCACGCGTCGAGCGTTCGACACATCTAACGCCGACACAGCTTCATCTGCGACAATGATCTTTGGTCGCACAGACAGGGCGCGCGCGATACAAATACGTTGACGTTGCCCGCCTGAAAACTGATGTGGGTAACGGTCCACCGCATCGGACGGAAGCGCGACTCGCGCCAAAAGCTCCACAGCCATCTCACGGCGATCTTTGCGGCTCACCGTCCCATGTAAGAACGCGGGTTCAGTCACCACATCTCGGATCGCCATGCGCGGGTTTAGGGAGGCGTAGGGGTCCTGAAACACCATTTGAATATGCGCCCGATGGGCCTTTAACGCCGCGTGAGACATTCCGTCAATCCGCGTGCCCAACAGATCGATTTCACCTGCTGACGGTTCCACCAGTCGCATTATGGATCGGGCAAGAGTGGATTTTCCGCATCCCGATTCTCCCACCAAGCCCAGCGTTTCCCCTTGTCCCAATTCAATCGTCACATCGCGCACAGCAGCGACGGCCTTATGGCGTGAAAATATCCCGTTGCCGCCATAGGTTGTCGTCAAATTGGAAACCTTCAAAACCGGTTTGGGGTCCTTCAAAGGCGCAGGCGATCCTTCGCCCAAGCGAGGTGAAGCTGCAATCAATTGTTTGGTGTAATCCGCGCGTGGCGTGGCAAAGAGACCCGCAATATATCCTTCCTCGACCTTGACACCATCCTTCATCACCACAACCCGGTCGGCGATTTCCGCCACCACGCCGAGATCATGCGTGATGAACAAAACCGCCATGCCCATGTCGGCCTGCAAGGATGCGATCAGGCGCAAGATCTCAGCCTGCGTTGTCACATCCAGCGCAGTTGTTGGTTCATCAGCGATCAGCACTTCAGGCTCGCACGACAACGCCATGGCAATCATGACCCGCTGGCGCTGGCCCCCAGACAATTCATGTGGATATTGATCTAATCGCTTAGCGGGGTCGGGCATCTTTACCCGTTTTAACGCCGCACAGGCCGCATCCCGCGCTGCAGAGCCACGTAATCCGCGATGCATTGTCAGCGCCTCGGATATCTGCGCACCGATGGTCATCACTGGGTTGAGCGAGGTCATAGGCTCCTGAAACACCATCGCAATCCGATCCCCGCGCAGGGCACGCAATGCGGCTGGTGGCAATGTGGTTATCTCTTCCGTGGTCTCTTCGCCAAAACGAATGGAGCCGCTTGTGATCTGCCCTCCTTCCCGTTCAATAAGCCGCAGGATCGACAGCGCGGTCACACTTTTGCCCGATCCGCTTTCGCCAACCAGTGCCAATGTTTCGCCGCGGTGAATGTCAAACGATAGACCATGCACCGCCTCGGTCTCGTCAAATGCAACGCGCAGATCGCGGACAGACAAGATAGGTGGATTGGAGATCATCGGCTTCACTCCTCAGAAAGCTTAGAAATGAACTGCGCTAGAGGTGTGGTCCAACGCTGCCGTGTCGGGGTCAAACGAGTCTCGAACGGATCATCGCCAAAAACCTGCCAATGGATTGTTTCGCCCAACTCCAACATCCCCCATGCACGCGCGGGTTCTCCCGCTGTGGTAAAGCTCTCGGTCAGGCTTTGTTGGGTGATGTGGGGGATGCCATCAACGGTGGTTACGGTGTTCCAATGTACATGCCCTGCGATGCAGACCAGCGGCACACGCGCTTGAGCCAACACATCTCGCACGCGCTCTGCCTGAGGATAGGTCGATAGGCTGGCGTTGCGTTGGAAATAGTAATTGCCGATCTGGCTATGGCCAGAACACGGAACATGGCTTGCCACCAGTGTCGGTTTCTCGGCGCGCTGCACCATGTGGGACAACCACAGCAAATCCTGCTCTGGCAGGTCAAATCCAGCGGGCGGGGTATTCCGGTGAATCTTGGCATCCGCACGCCACAGCGCCAACTGCCAATCACCGAGGTCGACGAGCTGATGATCCAGGCCGGTGTCCAAAATGGCCTCGTTATCGGCCACACTCAGATGGTCTCGGTCATGGTTGCCACAGATATGATGCACAGGCATGTCCAGATGTTTGAACACTTCGGCCACTTCACGCTCCAACCGCAGATCGGTTTCGGTGTCGATGTCGGAAATACGATCGCCCAGATCCAGCACGAGATCGGGCTTTTCCATATTTGCCCAATCACAAAACTGGGTCAGCAGATCAATCGCGGTATCCCCGCGTTTGGTATGAGATGGCGCGCCGTGATGGATGTCGGTGACGATTGCGATCCGGGTCATTGATTTGGCTCCTCATGGGATATGGGCCGGGCGCGCGAACGCCCGACTCTTTTAGGTTTCAGGCGTTTAGTTATCGGTCAGCGTGATGCTGCCCGCGCGGAAATCAAGAACATAGGGAATGTGACCTGGCATCGGTGCCCAATTGATGGACGTCTTCATGCCCCAGCTTTCGAACGGCCGATACAGTGGCAGAACCGCCGGATCGGCCTTAACCCGGTCCATCAACTCGGCATAAGCTGCCTTGCGGGCCTCGACATCCGTGGAGAAGCGGAAGCGTTCCCACATTTCTGCATATTCAGCATCAGTGTTGAACCGGCCTTCGCCTTCCGATGGTCCATCAGGCGCCCACATCACGCCGAACGATCCAAATGGGTCAGCAAAATACATCGGGTTGGACCAGTTGCGCGCCATCATTTCTGGATCATTGCCAGACCATTGTTCCTGCACGTTGACCTTGCCGACGATCCCGACATTGGCCCACATTTCCATGATCGCCTGCGCGGCGAGCAAACCGTTGGTGTAATAGGTCGCTGCGGTGTCATACTGGATTTCAAACCCGTCATACCCAGCTTCGGCCAGCAGTTCCTTGGCGCGCTCAGGGTCGTATTCAAAGGTCACAAGGTCCGGCTGATGCAGTGCGCCCATTTCGACCATTGTGTGCGTGGATGGCACAATAGCCTTGCCCAGCCACAGTCCTTCGTTCAGCGCGTCGCGGTCGATGGCCAGACTCATCGCTTGACGGATGCGCGGGTCTTTAAGTTTGGGGTGGTTCTGGTTCATGATCATCACATGAAACAACGCAGTGGCGGAGCCTGCAGTCTTCAAATCCTGGTCATTATCGATCAACGACAATTGGTCGGGCGCGATATTGGTAACGATGTCCGCTTCGCCGGTTTTCAGCGCGGTGATGCGGCTGGCGGTTTCGGAAATTTGAATTACGTTAACGCGTTCCAGCGGAGCCGTTTCGCCCCAGAAATCGTCAAAACGCTCCCAAACCAGCTTTTCACCCGGTTGAAAGCTTTCAACCTTGTAAGGTCCGGTGCCCACGGGAGCCAAGGCGAATGCCTCAAAGTCGCTGTCTTCGGCAACTTCGGGATCACCCGTCAACGCCATAGTATAGGCTTTGGGGATGATCATGACCTGTTGCAGTGAAATCAGCGTTTCCCAAAGCGGCTCTTCGCGGTTGGCATGGATGCGGATCGTGGTTTCGTCCACTTTTTCCGCCATAGGGAAGTTGGCCAGACGGTCTTTGGCACGCACAACATAGGGCGGGAACGTCGCCTGCATCATCCGGTTCAGGGAAAAGATTACGTCATCGGCGGTCATCGGATCGCCATTGTGGAATTTCACGCCTTCGCGCAGTTTCAGCTCCATAATGGTGGGTTCAATGAGCTCCCAAGAGACGGCAAGCGCAGGCACCCATTCGGGCTCAAGCTTGGAATGATCGCGGTCGATCAGCGTGTCGAAGCTGTTGTAGTAAAACTGTGAACCAACGTTGGAATGGTCGCGACCGGGGTCGAGGTAGGAAGATACATTGGCAGCGCCAACGGTGATTTCCTGCGCAGCAACAGCCAGCGGCAGTGCAACAGCAAGAGCAGTGGTCAGCAGTAAACGGTACATGGGATATCTCCAGTTATTTTGAGGTCTGAATGGTGATCGGAAGTCAGTCTCTGGGCCGCTTTTGCACGGCTCTTTGGGTTATTAGCGATCGTGCAATCGCACATCGGCGCGATCACGTAACCAATCGCCAAGGATCTGCACGGAAAAGGTAAGCGCCACGATCAGTGCAGCAGGCGTGAGGACAATCCACGGCGCAGTCGGCATGTAATCCCGACCCAGCCCCACCATTGAGCCAAGCGAAGGCTGCGGCGGTTGCACGCCAAGGCCAAGAAAGCTGAGTGTGCTTTCAAGGATTACGATATTCGATAGCGCTAGCGTGAATTGCACCACCAGTGGCGACACAAGATTAGGCAGCACATGGCGCCACGCGGCATAAAATGGCCCCGCTCCGGCGGTCCAGGCGGCCTCAATAAAGGGCAGCGACGACAGGCGGCGCACCTCGGCGCGCACAATTCGGGCGTATTGCTCCCATCCTGCAATGCCGAGTACGACCACCAGCACGGTCAGGCTCGACCCAAGAAGCGACAGGATCAACAACGCGATCAGCGTAAAGGGGATGGCGATTTGCATATCAACGAGCGACATGATCGCATCCTCAACCCAACCGCCCCGCAATCCGGCGATTAACCCGAGCGTGCCACCAATCAACAGCCCGATCAACGCCCCGGCAAATGCCAATGCTAGTGTTAGTCGTAGGCCATGCAAGGACCGCGACAACACATCCCGGCCAAGCTCATCTGTGCCGGCCAAATGCCCCGACAAATACCGTTCAAACCCTAGCGGCGGGCGCAACCTGCTCAGCAGGCTTTGATCCAATGGCCCAAAGGGCGTGATAACAGGGGCAAACACTGCCGAAACGACTAATATGACTGCTATCGCGATGGCGATTTTCTGGATGAAATCGGTGCGATCTGTCTTGCGACGGGGACGCGAAACCGGATCTGCAAGATTGGCCATGTCGTCTCTCCTTAGTTACGAGCAAGTCGGATGCGTGGATCAACCAGCGCATAGGACATGTCGGTGATGGCGTTGATGATCACGACCGCAACAGCCACGACGATGACCCCGAATTGCAGCACTGGATAATCGCGGATCAGGGCGGCATTCACCAAAAGTTGGCCGATACCTGGCCAGGAAAAGATGCTTTCGACCACGACACTGCCCGCGGCCGCCAATCCCGCGACCTGAAGGCCAATGACCGAAATCACCGTGACCCCGGCATTGCTAAATCCATGGCGCAGCACGACACGCGCCTCTCTCAGCCCTTTGGCACGAGCGGTGCGGATAAAATCTTGACCAAGCACATCCAACATGGCGTTGCGTGTAAATCGCGTCAGCGCGGCAATTAGAACGCCGGACATGGCGATGGTCGGCATGATAAAGTGTAGAAAGCTTCCATTTCCCACAACCGGTAACCAATTGAGCCAGTAGGAGAAAATTAGGATCATTATGATGGCAAGAATAAAAGAGGGCACTGCATATCCAGCAAAAGCCACCATCATTACCGCCGACCCGATCCAGCTTTTACGATAGAGCGCGGCAATAATCCCCAGCGGGATCGACAACACCACAGTTAGCCCAACAGAGGCCAACAACAATTGCCCCGAGGCCCAAAGACGATCGCCCACAACCTCGGTCACTGGACGGCGATCGACAAAACTAAGACCAAATTCACCAGAGAGCGCGCCGCGCAAAAACGCCAAATATTGCTGCCAGAGCGTGCCATCGAGTTGGAAGTAGCGGATCAACTCTAAACGACCTTCCGTCGTCAGGCCTTCGCCAAGAAACGTATCAATCGGGTTGCCCGACAGCCGGGTGGCGATAAAGGTAAGCGTAGCGATTGCGAACAAGGTTATCGCGGATTTAACGACCACGCGCGTCAGATATGGGATCATTGACCGCCCCTCCTTTGAATATGAATGAATGGTATGCCAAGTGCCGACGCCGCGCGCCCATCGGTCAAAATATTGTCGCCGACAAACACCGCATCGCGGGCGTTCAACCCGCTGCGCGCCAGCGCCATACGGAGCATTGTTGGACCCGGTTTGCCCAGGCTGCGCCACAGTAAATCCGGGCGAATGGCCAGCAAAGCCGCCAACAAGGCTCCGGTTTCCGCTATAGGTTGATTGTCGTGTCCCGGATGCGACAGATCTTCATTCGCAACCCAAAGTGGAATATCCTTTGCGACACCGGTCAAAATCTGACCCATTGTGTCCACCGTGACCCCCGGATCTCGGCACATCAGGAACGCATCGGGGGAATCGGATGTAAGGTCTAGTCCCAATGTTTTGGCATGCTCAATCAAGGAGACATCTGCAAACAGTTGGACGCGGCGCACCTTTTCGGTTTCTGCGAGATAATTGAGTGTAATTTCCCCTGCCAACAAGATACGATCTGCGGGCACGTTAATGCCCAAACCGGCAAGCCGCTGCGACATGATTAGGGCCGTGGTATCCGAACAGTTTGAAATAATCCAAAGCCGCTCACCGCAGGCCTCGACAAAGTTGGCGGTGTCGAAAAAACTGCGCCCTTCGGCCATCAGGCAACCATCCAGATCGCAAAGCACTAAACGCGCATCCGCCACAGCCGTGGCATCCAACCCAGAGTACCGTTTCACATTCGAAATTAGGTCAGTCACAGTGTCCAAGTCACAGTCTCCGATCTAGTGCCGAGCATTGCGCTTGGCTTTCAGGGGACATGTGATGGAGGTTTGTAATATCCTTGCTACAAACCAAAGCTAGTCTTTGAGTTAGATAAAGCTATTATTTGGAACCTATGAAATGGCCCTAAGCACCATTCGCCTCAATGCCGTTCGCGCCGTCGCCGAGGCTGGTTCTTATTCCGGCGCAGCTCGGCATCTGGGCGTCACGCAGCCGAATATTTCGGTTCAGGTTCGCGCCTTGGAGACCCAGTTCGGTGTGCGCCTTTTCGTGCGCGAGGCAGGTCAGCTTTTACCCACGTCTCTATGTCTCAAGCTTTGCGACTTGGCCGAACGTGCGGCAGAGGCACAGGGCGAGGCGGAACGCTTGTTGCTCAGCCGTTCCTCACTGTGTGAGGGTCGGATCGCCATTGGCTTGGGCAATGCCATGCCTGGAATGGCGGTGATTGCCGCTTTTCACCGTGCCTGTCCGGGGGTTACGTTAGATGTCGAAACAGGGTCGCATCAAAAAATCATTCGCGCCGTTTGTAACCATGAGTGCGATATTGGCCTGTTGCCCGACTTGCCCAACGATCCCCGGTTTCGACGCGAACTATTAGCCCATTCCGAAGTGATTGCCATCACGCCTGTCAATCATCCACTGGCAGGCAAAATCAACGTCACCGCAACGCAATTGTCAGCAGAATCTTTGATTTTTCGCGCGGCGGGGTCGTCCACTCAGCGGGCAGTGGAAAAGATGTTTGCGCAGGCGGGCTTGACGCCAAAGCCGTTCCTAACGCTCGACGCGCGCGATGGTTTGTATGAGGCCGTGGTGAACGGGCTAGGTGTCGGGTTCCTATGGCGCGATAGCACCAGCCGCACCGATGGCGTGGCCCGTCTACCAATTGTTGAAATGCGAGGGATCACATCCTACGAAACGGTATTCAGCTTAAAGGAGACCCAAAATCCGATTGTCGGAGCGTTCTTTGGCATAGCCAAACACTTTAATATGGGGCCTGAACAGTAGAAACCGTGTCGTTGAGTTTCATTCAGAACACTGGTTGGTATTGCAAAGTTGGTGACAAGGTTCGATCAAACGATATCAAAGTCATCCAAATAGCCAACCTTGGCGCATATCGCAGCGAAAGTCCGGTTTCCGCCCTCATTGCCTACCCTGCCGCAACCTTCGCCAACCATTCCTCAATCGTCTCATGTATCTTTGAGCGGTCTTTTTCTGACTCGCCCAAAAAGCGCGGGCAGGGATGTTGCCCCATGGTGCGCCCCCGCCGAGCGAGCTTTTGGCGGCCCCATACGAATAGGGATTAAATTTAAGATAGCTTTGAGGCGTAGTGAACGGCCCATATGTATGTACCGGCTGCTGTTCGCAAATGATTTCTTGCATGTTCTCGGAAGTCGCTCATATGTATTCGGCCTGTTGATCGACACGCAGGTCGTGGCCTTGTTGGGGTTACGCA